>NZ_NFIB01000014.1:0-70912 GCF_002159385.1 Flavonifractor sp. An52 | reverse complement strand
CGGGCGGCCGTTTTTCGTGGGAATCCGTCCCTTTTGCCGGGGAAACGGATTGCCACGCCAGTGTGCGCACTGGCTCGCAATGACAGGTTTGTGCAAAACAGCTATTTTGCAACAGGCCCATGTGCCGCTTTCAGCGGCACGGCCATGAAATCAAAGCGCATGGGCCGGGACGGCCCATATGCGCATAAACTTCATGCGCCACAGCCTTTGCTTGTTTTCGTGGTATGCTCTTGGCGCATAAAGTTTTATTTCGCCACCGGAGCAAACCGGCCCCGCACCAGGACCGCCAGAGCCGCCGGAGCCACCTCCACCTGGGCGCCGATCTTGCCGGCGCTGACGGTAATGGTGTCCAGGCCTTCCACACTCTGGTCAAAGACGGTGGGGAACTGCTTCTTCATGCCCACCGGGGAGCAGCCCCCGTGGACGTAGCCGGTGAGGGGGAGCAGATGGGCCTGTTTGATCATCTCGATGGATTTCTCTCCCACCGCCTTGGCGGCAGCCTTCAGGTCCAGCTCCTTGAGCACCGGGATGACGAACACATAATATTTCTTGCTGGCCCCCTGAGTCACCAGAGTCTTGCATACGCTGGCCGGGTCCTTGTCAATGAGGGCGGCCACGCTGGCGCCGTCCACCGCCCCGTCGGGGTGGGCGTAGTGGTGGGGGGTATAGGGTACCTTCTTCTGATCCAGTACCCGCATTACGTTGGTCTTTTCTTCGGACATGGTTGCATCGCTCCCGTGGTTTGGTATAAGATAAGGACATCATACTACAATCAAGGAGCGGACGCAAATGCTGGATACACAAAATTGTCAGGGCATCATGATGGACATTGCCAAGCGGCTGCTGGCTATCGACAGCCCCAGCGGATTTACCCAGAACGTGGTGCGGGAGGCGGAGCAGATCGCCCAGGACCACAGCTATGTGACCCGCCGCACCAACAAGGGCAATCTCATCGTGTCGGTGCCCGGCCGGGAGAAGAGCAAGAAGATCGGCCTGTGCGCCCACGTCGACACTCTGGGGCTGATGGTGCGTTCCATCACCGCCGACGGTATGCTGAAGATCACCAAGGTGGGCGGCCCCATCCTGCCCACCCTGGACGGCGAGTACTGCCGTATCTACACCCGGGACGGCAAGGTGTACACCGGTACCATCCTGTCCCTGTCCCCCGCGGTCCACGTCTATGATGACGCCGCCACCCGGCCCCGGGAGGAGAAGGAACTGGCGGTACGCATTGACGAGAAGGTGAAGAGCAAGGAGGACGTAGAGGCTCTGGGCATCTGCGCCGGGGACTATGTGTGCTTTGATCCCAAGACCACCGTCACCGAGAGCGGCTTCCTCAAGTCCCGGTTCATCGACGACAAGGGCAGCGCCGCTATCCTGCTCACCCTGCTGCGGCTGATGCACTTTGCCAAGGTGCGCCCCCGCTACGACACCGACGTGTGCTTCACCGTCCACGAGGAGGTGGGCCACGGAGGCGCCACCCTGCCCCAGGTGGATGAGCTGCTGGCGGTGGATATGGGCTGCGTAGGCGACGATCTGAGCTGCACCGAGTATCAGGTGTCTATCTGCGCCAAGGACAGCAACGGTCCCTACGACTATGAGATGGTGAGCCGTCTGGTGGAGCTGGCCAAGGCCAACGGTGTGGATTACGCGGTGGATATCTATCCCCACTACGGCTCTGACGTGGCGGTGGCCTGGAAGACCGGCATGGACGCCAAGGGCGCCCTCATCGGTCCCGGCGTCCACGCCTCCCACGGTATGGAGCGGACCCACTTCGACGGCATGAAGGCTACGATCGATTTGGTGAGCCTGTACCTGGAACTGGGCTAAAAAAGAAAAAGTCCGCTCCATCTCCGCCGAAGGCGGGAGCCCGGCGGAATTCACTTCTGCCGGGCGATAAATGAAAAGAAACGGGGTCCCCGCGGGACTGTAGTCCCGTGGGGGGCGGACTCACTTCGACGGCATGAAGGCTACGATCGATTTGGTGAGCCTGTATCTGGAGCTGGGCTGAGAAAACAGGCGGGCGGCCTTATAGGCCGCCCGCCGTTTTTTTCCAAGGCCTTGTCACAGGGAAAGGCATTTGATATAATAAAGGGTAATTTTAATGGGAAAGGACGGTGGCCGCCCATGAAATATAAACAGTGGAATATGGCGGCCAGCGATCCGGCCGCGGTAGCCGCTCTGGAGTGGGCGGGACTGCCCACTTTGGCGGCCATGACCCTGTGCGCCCGGGGTCTGGATACCCCGGAGAAGGCCCGTGCCTTTCTGGACGCGGGGCGAGGCCAGCTCCAGGATCCCCTGCTGATGAAAGATATGGACCGGGCCGCCGCCCGGCTGGCCCGTGCCCTGGCGGCGGGGGAGACCATTGCAGTCTACGGCGACTATGACGTGGACGGCATCACCTCCACCAGCCTGCTCACCGATTTCCTCCGGCGGGAGGGGGGAGCTGTGATCCCCTACATCCCCGACCGGATGGAGGAGGGCTACGGCCTGAACACCGACGCCCTGGACACCCTCCACCAGGCGGGGGTGAGCCTGGTGGTGACGGTGGACTGCGGCATTACCGCTGTGGAGGAGGCCCGCTACGCCACCCGCCTGGGCATGGATCTGGTGATCACCGACCACCACGAGTGCAAGGAGGAACTGCCTGCCGCGCTGGCGGTGGTGGACCCCCACCAGGCCGACTGCCCCTATCCCTTTAAATGTCTGGCCGGCGTGGGGGTGGCCCTCAAGCTGGTGCTGGCCCTGGGTGGGAAGCCCCGGCAGGAGGAACTGCTGAACCGGTACGCCGATTTGGCGGCCATCGGTACGGTGGCCGACGTGATGAGCCTCACCGGGGAGAACCGCACCATTGTGCGCCTGGGGCTGGAGGCCCTGCGCCACACCGGCCGCCCCGGCCTGAAGGCCCTGCTGCGGCAGGCGGGCCTGGAGGAGCGGCCCCTCAATTCGGTGGCCATCGGCTACACCCTGGCCCCGCGGCTCAACGCCTCGGGCCGGATGGGGTGCGCCTCCCTGGCTGCCGAGCTGCTGCTCACCGCCGATCCCGCCCGGGGAGAGGAACTGGCCATCCAGCTGTGCGAGCTGAACCGGGAGCGGCAGACCATTGAGGCCCAGATTTCCGCCGAGTGCCAGGAGCTGGCCGAGGCCCTGCCGCCGGAGGAGCGCTATGCTCTGGTGCTGGCCGGCGACCACTGGCACCAGGGGGTGGTGGGCATTGTGGCCTCCCGCCTGGCGGAGAAATACTCCTGCCCCGCCTTTATGATCTGCCTTCAGGACGGTAAGGGCAAAGGCTCCTGCCGGTCCTTCGGCGGCTTCAACCTGTTTGCCGCCCTAGAGCACTGCGCCCCCCTGTTGGAGGGCTTCGGCGGCCATGAGCTGGCGGCGGGCTTTACCATTCTGGAGGAGAACATCCCCGCCTTTACCGCCGCCATGAACGACTATGTCCGCCAGTGTACCGGCGGCGCCGAGATGGTGTCCACCCTGGATGTGGATTGTCCGGTGGACGATGTGGGTATCCTTACCCTGGAAGGGGTGGAGGGACTGGACCTGCTGGAGCCCTATGGCTCGGGCAACCCCAAGCCGGTGTTCTCCCTGTCGGGCTGCCTCATCACCGCCCTCAGCGAGGTGGGGGGCGGCCGGCATCTGAAGCTGAAGCTGGCCTCCGGCGGCCGCAGCTTTGACGCCATTTTCTTCTCCGCCACCGCCGCCGAGATGGGGGTGGCCCAGGGAGACCGGGTGGATGTGGCCTTTACCCCCCAGGTCAATGAGTATCGGGGGTGGCGCTCGGTCCAATTCCAGGTGTGCGACCTGCGCCCCGCCCTTACCCGGGCCCAGGCCGAGCGGGCCCTTTTTGAAAAATTCCGCCGGGGCGAGGAACTGACCCGCCGGGAGGCGGCCGCCTTGCTGCCCACCAGAGAGGAGTTCGTGGTTCTCTGGCGCTATTTGAAGGGCCATGCCGGACAGTCTCCTCTGGAGGAGACCGCCCACCGGTTGGCCCGCAACATCGCCCGCTCCGCCGGACGGCGGGAGACCGTCATGCGTACTCTGGTATGTCTGGAGGTCTTTGACGAGCGGGGACTTATTCAGCTGGAGCACACCACCGATCACCTCCACATCGCCCTGCGGACGGTGGAGGGCAAGGTGGATCTGGATGACAGCTGGATCATGCGCCGGCTGCGGGGCATGAGCGGATAAATTTCCCTTTCATTTTTATTTCGACAGGAGGTGCCCTGTATGGACCCCATCCTGGAGCGTTATCAGGCTCTTGAGGACAAAATCAAAACCTATAATCCGGCACTGGATACCCAGCGCCTGTTCAGCGCGTTCACCTATGCGGACAATGCCCACTCCGGGCAGCTGCGTAAGGACGGATCGCCCTATATCACCCATCCCCTGGCGGTGGCCGAGATCGTGGCCGAGCTGGAGCTGGACACCGACTCCATCATTGCCGCCCTGCTCCACGACTGTATCGAGGACACCGGTTCCACCCACGAGGAGATCGCCAAGCTCTTCGGGGCGGTGGTGGCCGACCTGGTGGAGGGCGTTACCAAGCTGACCCGGGTGCAGTATACCTCCAAGGAAGAGGAGCAGATGGAGAACCTGCGGAAGATGCTCATGGCCATGGCCAAGGACATCCGGGTGATCCTGATTAAAATCTGCGACCGGCTTCACAATATGCGCACCATGGAATACCAGTCTCCCAAGAAGCAGAAGGAGAAGGCCCTGGAGACCATGGAGATCTACGCCCCCATCGCCCACCGCTTAGGTATGCAGCGCATCAAGTGGGAACTGGAGGACACCTCCCTGCGCTACCTGGACCCGGTGGGCTACAAGGAGATCTCCGATGAGCTGGCCGCCCGATCTGCCGCCCACGAGGAGTTTTTGGCCACCGTCCAGCGGCGCATTCAGGAGCGGCTGGACGCCGAGGGCATCCACTGCACCATCTACGGCCGGGTGAAGCACGCCTACTCCATCTACCGGAAGATGTACACCCAGAACAAGACCATGGATGAGATTTTTGATCTCTATGCCTTCCGGGTCATTGTAGATGACATCCCGGAGTGCTACAATGTGCTGGGCGTCATTCACGATCTCTTCAACCCGGTGCTGGGCCGGTTCAAGGACTACATCGGCACCCCCAAGCCCAACGGCTATCAGTCCCTTCATACCACCGTCATCGGCCGGGACGGCATCCCCTTCGAGGTGCAGATCCGCACCTGGGAGATGCACCATACCGCCGAATACGGCATCGCCGCCCACTGGAAGTACAAGCAGGGCATGGCCAACACCAAGCTGGGCACCGAGGAGGCCTTTGAGTGGGTGCGCAAGCTGCTGGAGAGCCAGCAGGACGTAGACGCCGAGGAGTTTGTCCGCACCATGCGGGTGGACCTGTTCTCCGACGAGGTGTTCGTGTTCACCCCTCGGGGCGACGTGATCAACCTGCCCGCCGGGGCCACCCCCATCGACTTTGCCTACAACATCCACTCCGCCGTGGGCAACCACATGACGGGGGCCAAGGTCAACGGCCGCATGGTCACCTTCGACACCCCCCTGAAAAACGGCGACATCGTGGAGGTCATTACCTCCAAGTCGGCCCACGGTCCCAGCCGGGACTGGATGAAGATCTGCAAGTCCAACGAGGCTCGCAACAAGATCCGTCAGTGGTTCAAGAAGGAGCGGCGGGAGGAGAACATCGCCACCGGACGGGCCTCCTTCGAGTCGGAGCTCAAGCACGTGGGCCTGTCTCTGGCAGCCATCACTGCTGAGGACGTGCTGCCCTTTATTTTGAAGAAGGTGCGCTTCGGCACCCTGGATGAGCTGTATGCCGCCATCGGCTACGGCGGTATGTCCGCCCAGAAGGCAGTGGTGCGGGTCAAGGACGAGATGACCCGGCTCAACCGACTCCACGCCGAACAGGCGGCCGCCGCCGAAAAGACGGCCCAGCAGCAGGACACCATTTATCCCGCCACCAGCAATCAGCCCACCGTGCCCGTCAAGACCGGCAAGCACGACCAGAGCGGCATCATCGTGGAGGGCATCGACAACTGCCTGGTGAAGTTCGCCAAGTGCTGCACCCCCGTGCCCGGCGACCCGGTGGTGGGCTTTATTACCCGTGGCTTCGGCGTCTCCGTCCACCGGGCGGACTGCCCCAACGCCGCCCCCGAGAAGCGCAAGCCGGAGGAGGAGGGCCGCTGGATCAAGGTATCCTGGGCCAGCGGAGAGTTGTCTACCTACCGCACTTCCCTGGAGATCGCCGCCAAGGATCGGGACGGCCTGACTCTCGATGTGGCCATGGCCCTGTCCACCATGAAGGCCAAGACCACCAGCCTGTCCGCCCGGTCCATGCCCGACGGCTACGCCACCGTCAGCATTGTGCTGGAGGTCAAGAACCACACCGAGCTTACCGCCGTCATCAACAAGCTGGGTCAGATCCAGGGCGTGTACCAGGTGAAACGCGCCGCAGGATAAAAAATAATCTGGGGGCTGCCACAAGGGTCGCCCTGCGGTACGACCACTGCCTTTTCTCTTGTTGAGGAGAACGAATGATGATTCAGAGAGAGATACTGCAAGAAAACGAGACCCTGGACCGGCTGATCTCCCAGTGCTTTGCGGGCGGAGAGCTGCTCCGGCGGGAGCTGCGGCTCACCGAGGCCCAGGCCGCCTATGTGGCGGGCCATTATTGCGCCCAGGTTATTCCCATGGGCGAACATTGGTATGAAATTACCTTCCAGGAGGCATTTTACAATGGCTGCAACTGAATTTGTGCCCGTGCTGTTAGGCTCGGACATCAACGCCTACAGCATGGCCCGGGCCTTCCATGAGGCCTACGGCGTACATTCCGTGGTGTATGGAATGTTCCCCGCCAGCGTGTGCGCCGGCAGCAAGATCATCGACTACCGGGTGCGGGAGCACAACGACCGGGTGGACAAGGTGCTGGAGAACGTCACTGAGGTGGCCAAAGAGCACCCGGATAAGAAGATCCTGGTGCTGGGCTGCGGAGACAACTACCTCAACTCGATCTCCGCCAACCTGCCCAACTACCCCGAGAACGTCATCGCTCCCTATGTGGACCTGTCCATGCTGGAGACCCTGATCCACAAGGAGAAGTTCTACGACCTGTGCGACCAGTACGGCATCGACCATCCGGCCACCTACGTCTACCATAAGGGGGAGGGCCACGGCTTTACCCTGCCTTTTGAGGGCCCCTTTGTAGTCAAGCCCGCCGAGTCGGACACCTACTGGAAGCACCCCTTTTCCACCCAGAAGAAGGCCTACGTCCTCCAGACCCGGGAGGAAGTGGACCAGGTGATTGACGACATCTACAATGCCGGATATGAGGATTCCCTTATCATCCAGGACTTCATCCCCGGAGACGACAGCTTCATGCGGGTGGTCACCAACTACTCCGGCGCCGACGGCAAGGTGCGCCTCATGTGCGTGGGCCACGTCCTGCTGGAGGAGCACACCGCCCACGCCATCGGCAATCACGCCGTCATCATCACCGAGCCTGAGCCCGAGCTGTGCGAGAAGCTGAAGGGCTTCCTGGAAGCCATCAAGTTCACCGGCTTCTCCAACTTCGACATCAAGTACGACCAGCGGGACGGCAAGTTCAAGGCCTTTGAGATCAACTGCCGCCAGGGCCGGTCCAACTACTATGTCACCGGCGCGGGCTACAACCTGGCCAAGTACCTGGTGGAGGACCGGGTGCTGGGCAAGAGCTGTGAGCTGACCATCACGAAAAACCGCCATCTGTGGTGGGTCATTCCCCCCAAGGTGGCCTACGACTATGTGAATCCCAAGTACCATGAGGAGATGAAGGCCCTGGAGAAGGCGGGCGCCGTGGTCAACCCACTGTTCTACAAGCCGGACAACGGCCTGGTGCGTACCCTGCGCATTATGAAGGGCCAGAAGCGGTATGTGGGCTGGTATGCCTCTTGTATGGAGAAAGTCCGATGAGTGAACAACGCCTTGGCATTCTGGGCGGCATGGGGCCCCAGGCCACCCAGGACTTTTATCAGCGGATTCTGGACCGCACCGACGCGGCCAAAGACCAGGAGCACCTGCCTACCCTGATCTGGAGCGACACCTCCATGCCCGACCGCACCGCCGCCATTCTGGGGGGCGATGCGGAGGGCTGCTACCAGCGGCTGCTGGCGGGTGCCCGTCTGCTGGAGGGGGGCGGCTGCACCGTGCTGGCCATTCCCTGCAACACCTCCCACTACTTTGCCGACCGGCTCCAGGGGGATATCTCCATCCCTCTCATCCATATGCCCCGGGAGACCGTTGGGGTGCTGGCGGAGGAGGGGCGGTGCAAGGTGGGCATCCTGGCCACCGACGGCACCATCCGCACCGGTGTGTACCAGAAGGAGTGTACCGCCCGGGGCATTGAGGCCGTCTCCCCGCCGGAAGAGGTCCAGAAGCTGGTGATGAGCATCATCTACGACGAGATCAAGCGGGGGGAAAAGGGCTCCCGGGAGAAATTCGCCGTCATTGACCGCTGGCTCCGTCAGGCCGGGTGCGACAGCGCCATTCTGGGCTGCACCGAGCTGAGCGTCTACCGCACCTATCACGGCCTGCCCGACCACTATCTGGACGCCATGGACGTGCTGGCTCAGCGGTGTATCACCGCCTGCGGCTACAAGCTGCGGATGGTATAAGCAATGGGCCGATGGAGACATCGGCCCTACAAGTTACTGGTGGTGAATGACTATGACCGATTTCCGCCGCCCTTTGGGCGACTATGTGCAGCTGCTGCTGCGCCATGACCTGCTGGCCCACAAGGGGCCGGTCCACGCCGACCTGACCGCCCCGGTGGCCCTGGTGTCCTGCGACTCCCAGGTGGTGATCCCCCACACCCTCTTTCTCTGCAAGGGGGCCAAGTTCAAGGAGGACTACCTGCGCCAGGCCATGGACAAGGGGGCCTTCGTGTATGTCAGCGAGACCCCCTATCCCAACGTGCCCCTGCCCTGCCTGCGGGTGTCCGATATCCGGCAGGCCATGGGCCTGCTGGCCGACCTGGCTTACGGCCACCCCTCCGGCAAGCTGACCATCACCGGCATCACCGGCACCAAGGGCAAGACCACCACGGCCTACTATATCAAGTCCATCGTGGACACCTGGCTGGCCGCCCGGGGCCACCGGGAGAGCGCCCTGCTGTCCACCATCGTCACCGACGATGGCCTGGAGCGCAAGCCCGCCAAGCTGACCACCCCGGAGCCCCTGGATCTCCAGCGCCACCTGTCCAACGCTGTCACCGCCGGGGCGGACTACCTCACCATGGAGGTGTCCTCCCAGGCCCTGAAATATGGCAGGGTCATCGGGGTGGACCTGTCCTGCGCCGTGTTCCTCAACATCGGCGAGGACCACATTTCTCCGGTGGAGCACCCCGATCTGGAGGACTATCTCCAATCCAAACTGTTGATTTTCCGGCAGGCGAAAACTGCCTGTATTTCCATGGACTGCGATCACGCCGCTGAGGTGGCCGCTGCTGCCGCCCGGTGTGAGAAGGTCATTACCTTCTCTCAGAAGGACCCCGCCGCCACCGTGTACGGCACCAACGTCCGCAAGGAGGGGAACAAGATCGCCTTCCACGTCCGCACCCCCCGGTACGAGGGGGAGCTGGCTATCTCCACCCCCGGCCTGTTCAACGTGGAGAACGCCCTGGCCGCCGTGGCGGTGGCTGAGGCCTACGGCATCTCCCGGGAGGCGGTGGAGGAGGGCCTGGAGAAGGCCTTTGTCCCCGGCCGCATGGAGCACTATGTCAGCGCCGACAACCAGATCTCCGTCATTGTGGACTATTCCCACAACGGCATGAGTTTGCAGAACGCCCTGCGGTCCGTCCGGGCGGAGTACCCTGACCGGCAGCTGACGGTCCTCTTCGGCTGCACCGGCGGCAAGGGCATCGACCGCCGGGAGGGCATGGGCAACGCCGCCGGCGAGTGGGCCCACCGGATCATCCTCACCGAGGACGATCCCGGTCCTGAAGAAGTGGAGGACATCTGCGCCGACATCGGCGTGTTCCTCAAGCGGTGGAATAAGGACTACACCGTCATCCCCGACCGGGAGCGGGCTGTGGAGGCCGCCATCCTGGAGGCCCAGCGTCCCGCCGTGGTGCTGCTGGCGGGCAAGGGCTGCGAGGAGGCCCAGAAGCGGAAGAACGGCCCCGAGCCCTGTATCCCAGATGGAATCCTGGCTCGCCAGGCTTTGGATAAGTATGACCGTGACCATGCTGAATAAGGCTTTTGCCGCCGCAGGCGCCGCCGCCTGGGGCGGCTTGCCGTTTTCGGAGCTGGCGGCGGATATGACAGAGGCGGCGGTGGAAAAGGCGACGGCGCTGTGTCCCAACCCCCGTACCGTGCTGGTGGCCGCCTTCCCCTACTACGCCGGGGACCGGCCTGGCAACCTGTCTCTCTACGCCCGCGGACGGGATTATCATCAGGTTGTCACCGGAAAACTGAATACCATCTGTGATATTTTGCGAGAAAAATACGAAAATGAGGTGTTTTTGCCCGCCGCCGACAATTCCCCTCTGCCGGAGCGGCAGGCGGCCTGGCGGAGCGGCATTGGCCTGCGGGGGAAGAACGGGCTGGTGATTTTGCCTCCCTACGGCAGCTATGTGTTCCTGGGCACTATCCTCACCGACGCGGCATTGGACCTGCCGCCCCGCACGCCGTCCGCCCACTGTGTGGGCTGCGGCAAGTGCCTGACCGCCTGTCCCGGCGGCGCCCTGGGGGAGGATGGGGTGAACCTGTCCCGCTGTCTGTCCGAGCTGACCCAGAAGAAGGGGGAGCTGACTGGTGAGGAGGCGGGGCTGGTGAAGGCTCACCCCCTGATCTGGGGGTGCGACACCTGCCAGCGGGTGTGCCCCTACAACGCCCATCCCGCCCTGTCCCCTCTGCCTGAGTTCCGGGAGGATCTGGTGGATGCCCTGGACCGGGCCGACCTGGAGGGGCTCACCAACCGGACCTTCCGGGACAAGTATGGGGATCGGGCCTTTGCCTGGCGGGGGCCCGCCCCTCTGCGGCGCAACCTGGAATTGAAAAAGAGTATGTAACAATCCCCCCGCTCCGGAAGTTCCGGAGCGGGGGGACTCAGTGTGTCGAAGTTTTTCGACACGCTTCTCAAAAATGCAAGCATTTTTGAGAGGGAATGCAGGCCGCCGCGCGCATGGCCCCAAGGACCACACACTTGCGGCCTGAGAAGGGTGTTTTCCGACGTACACGCCGCCGGAAAACACAATTTTGACCCATTTCCGTCCTCTGCGGACGGCGGAACTCTGCGAGGCTCCTGCAGCAAAAATCGCAGAAATACATTTTATCGATAGACTAAATCCCCTCGCTCCGGAACTTCCGGAGCGGGGGATTGTTATTATCGGGGTGAAATGGGCTTCAGACTGCGGGCCAGCAGGTCGTCCATATAGCGGCACAGGGTTTGATCGGGGATATCGGGGCATTCCATGGTGATATGGGTATATAGTCCAATCAGGGCGGAGGAGAACATCACGCCCTGGATCACCGCATCCAGCTCGTTGACGTTGCGCTGCTCCAGCTTGCGGCGGAGGCTCTTCACAATGTCTTTTTTCCAGCGGTACACAAACATAGGATCTCCGCGGTTGCTCAGCAGGACCCGGTACCAGTCTAGGTTTTCCCGGATATGCGTAATGGTGCGCAGGGCGGTGTCGGTGGCGCTGCTGTGGTCCATGATGTCGGGCAGATTACGGCAGATTTCCCACAGGGCGGAGAGCAGCCGGTCCTCCACACCCTGCAATACTGCAAATTTATCCTCAAAATAAAGGTAAAAAGTGGAGCGGGCTATACCGCATACTTGGCAGATGCCGGCAATGCTTACGCCGTCGATACCGTCCCGCTGGTAAATTTCCAGAAAGGCGGATTCAATATCCTGAATAGTGCGCTGGCGGTTCAGCGTCCTGCGGGGGGGCATATCCATCAACTGCCTCTCATTAGAAATCAAAGAAGGTTTGCGGATCTGCTGCAAAATAGGGGGTACTTTGCTTAAATTATTATTATATTTGACCAAGAATAAAATTGCAACAAAAAATCGGAGGGGAATGGACACTTTGCCTCCGTTTGTTCAGTTACTGTACGGTAGATTTTTGTGTGATGTGTATAAATAGAGGTAGTTTATGCTATCTTTTTCACACAGAACAAACAGAAAAAGGAGGAGCTGTTATGAGCCAAAGACCTGTTCTTACCCCGGAGGAGCGGGCGCTGTCTTACGCCAAGTACTATGATCTGCCCATTACTCCCATTCCCCAGGAGAAACTTGCCATCTTGGAGGGCGGCCCTATTGATCCCTCTCTGGCCCTGAAGATTGAGGATCGCAACGATTTGTTCCTGCCCGGCTATCTGCCCTGTGAGACCGGCTACTGTGTGATGCCAAACGGTACCGGCTATCTGGCCAACCGCACTGAGATGCCCGGCGTCACTCCTGAGATGTTTGAGTGGTGGTTTGCCTGGCACGGCCTGAACGATATGCGCTACCGCATCTGGGACCCGGAGGACCACTTCTACGCCCGTCAGCAGAATCCGGACAAGGTGCTGGACCCCAGCGTGCCTATGCGGGAAAAAACTTGGGGCACCGTTCACCATGTATTGGAGGACGTAGGAGGCGGTCCCGACGAGCTGATCCTGAACTTCCGCTATCCCCATGAGCTGGGATACGACGAGTCCAAAGTTGGTACCCCCGCCTGCGCCACTATGATGTGCGCCAACGGCCATGGACCGGTACCCGGCCAGGGTGTGGCCGCCATCATGACCCACATGGTTAGGGAGATCGAGGGCGGGATCGAGCTGCGTTCCCGCTTCTGGATCGGCTACGGCCTGGTGGACGGCCAGGTGGTCAAGCTGCTGCCCGACGGCGTCAGCGTGCCCCCGGTGGTGCCCATGGGCCTGTTTGCCCATAATCTGAAGGAATTCGGCCATCTGGCCACCATCCTGCCCTCCCTCTACGCCGAAGAGAAAGACCGCTGGTAAGCGGAACAGACGGAAAAGGAGAAGAATTATGTGTAAGAAAAAAGATTTTCCTGTAGTAATGAATGTATTTCTGGCCTTTTTCATTACCCTGGCGGTGACCATCTTCAACCTGGCAGTCAACAATAACCTGAATGTTCCCGCCCTGGTGGTTGGTATGGTTTACGGTTTCTGCCTGAATCTGACGCTGGAGACGCTCATTGACCTGCCTGCCTTTGGCAATTTCTTTGTCAAGGCCTTTCACCTGAAAATGGAAAGTATCGGAGCATACTTTGTGCGGATCTTTTTCATCGTGCTGCTGCTGGTGCTGCTGATGAGCTCCATCCTGATGTTCTGTGAAGTGGGCTTTCTGCTGGGTACGGGGTTCTTTGGTTTTTGGATCACCAAAGTGCCCGCTATCTTCCTGGTGGCCTATATAACCGCGCTGATCTTCTTCCCCCTGTGTATCAAGGGCGCCCAGGCGCTGTGCACCCGGGACTGAACTGCATACATAACCGTCAGCCCCTCCGTTCGGTACGGAGGGGCTGCTTTTGTCCATAAAGCTCCTCCGGCAGGCGGAGGAGACGTTGGAACGGCTTGCCTGCCCGCTCCGATACCGGAGGCGGGCAGCCGCTGTGGGTGGCCTGGTCCGCCTTGTCTGACTGAATGGTATCGCCAATGCCCCAGGGTTAAGCGGTCTCCTTCAGTGGTGGACATCTTGTCCAGAGGGGGACAGACCACGTTCTTGGCAACAACAAGGGCGCGCTGCTGATGCAGCGCGCCCTTGCCGGCATGGATCTTTACTTCTGCAGACCCTGCGCAAAGTTCATGAAGATCTGCGCCACTTCCGCGCGGGTGGCGGTGCCGGTGGGATCCAGAACGTTGCCGCCCTTGCCGGACAGCAGCTTGGAGCCTACCGCCCACTCCATAGCCTCAGCGGCCCAGGAGGAGGTTTTGGCGCCATCGGTGAAGGTGGTCAGATCGCCCCTGGCGGACACATCGTAGCCCTTGCTCTCAGCGTAGCGGTACAGGATGGTAGCCAGCTGCTCGCGGGTCACGGTGTCGTTGGGAGCGAACACGGTGTCGCTGTAACCCTTGACGATGCCCTCGGCAGCCGCCCAGCGGACCGCCTCGGTGTACCACACGCCGCTCTCCACATCGGTGAAGGACAGGGTGGCGTCGGTCTCGGGCTGGCCCTCCAGCCGCCACAGGATGGTGACCACCATGGCCCGGTTGGTGGTCATGAGGGGGGCGAAGGTGGTGGAGGAAGTGCCGTCCATCAGCTTGCTTTCATAGACGTACTTGACGGCCTCATAGAACCAGTCGTCAGCCTTCACGTCGGTAAAGGGCAGGCCGGTCTCCACGGGGGTATCGTCCTTGGTGAAGGAGGCCTCCACAGTAACGGCAGAGGCGGGCATGGCAAAGGTGTACTTGCCGTTGCCCTTGTCGGTGAGCTTGAGCTCATTGCCGTTCTTGTCGGTGACGGTGAGGGTATCCAGCTTGTAGCCTTCGTCAGGCTTCACGGTCAGAGTGACGGTGAGGCCCTTGGGGGCGCGGGTGCGGCTGGAAGTCACAGTGCCGTTGTCGCTGTCCTCCACGGTGATGACGTAGGCAGTAGAGACGGTGGGGCCCTCAGGATCCACGGGGGCGCCCTCTACATCCACGGGCATGACGGCCTCGTAGGTCTGGCCGTTGTAGAGTACGGAGCCGCGGACGTACTGGGTGTCTTCGGCGTTGGGGTTGTAGGTGGTGCTGTCCCAGGTCACGTCGCAGGCGACACCGAAGCCGGTGGACAGCTCCAGAACCACCTGCTCAGGCAGGTTGAGCATCTCAAAGGAAGTGCCGTAGTCCACGCCCAGGCTGGTGGGGTTCACCAGCACATTGACCACAGTGGGTTCGTCGGACAGGTTGACGGTTACGGAAGCGGTAAGGTTCTCCTCGTTGAGGATGGCGGTGCCGGACAGGTCCAGTGTGCCGGTCAGGTCCTGGGGCTCCGTGGAGGCGGCATCATAGCCCTCAGCGCTCCACTCTACGGGGAAGCGGAGGGTGGTGCCGTCGGACAGGGCAACTACGGCGCACACAGGCAGCTCCAGCTCGTCAAACGCGGTGTTGAGCCGGCCGTAGGCCACAGAAGGCATTACGGTCTCCACCACCACATCCTCAGGCTCGCCCGGCTCAGTGGGATCCAGGTAGCGGGTACCGGTGACCTCCAGCTCGTTCAGGCCGATGGAGTGGCCGAAAGCGCTCTGGTTGATACCGGTGAAGTAGAGACGCAGGTAACGAGTACCCTCCGGAATGGCGGCTTCAAAGTTAGTCAGGGCATCGGTGCGGCCGTCGCCGCTCATACCGGTGTAGGTTCCGATGGTGGTCCAGCAGCTGGCGTCCTTGGCGTTCTGACCCTCAAAGGCGATCTCATCGCTTACCGTACCTACATTGACAGTGCTGTAGTCGGTGGGTACAAAGTCAGAACCGGCCACTTGTACCACATAGTCGCTGGGCCATACCTTGGCATAATAGCTGGAGGAAACCTCAGTGATGTCGCACACATCCTCACCCAGATCCACCACGATCCAGGAGTCGGCGGTGTCATCGACCTTCATCTTGTTGCCGCTCCAGCGAGTGTCAAGTTTACCGTCCACAGCATCAGCGGCGAAGGTCTGATGATTGACCTCAAGGCCGGAAGCATAGACAGGGTGCTCCAGAGCCAGGTTCATAGGCTCGGATACTTCCGCAGCTGCACCGCGGCTGCCATAGACCTCCAGCTCTCTGAGGCCGATGGAGTTGCCGGCGGCTGCAGTGTTCAGACCCGTATAATATACGCGGATATAGCGGGCGCCGTCCGGGATCGGATTCTCCAGCTCGCCGGTCAGATCGATGGTGTCGATCTGGTTGGCAGTGCCGTCGGTGCGCTGGCTGACGGAGTACACGGTGGTCCAGTCATCACCGTTGGTGGCGGAGAACTGGATCTGGTAGTCGGTGGGCCACACCCTGGCGTGATAGTAGGCCTTGATGCTGGTGATCTCGCCTACCTCTTCGCCCAGGTCTACCACTACCCAGGCAGGAGTCTGCTGATCGCCCACCATACCCTGAGACCAACGGCTATTACGGCACCTATCTGGATCTGTATCTGGCGGAATTTACCCAGAATCTCCAGTGGTATGTGGACAATCTGGACTACGCCTCCGACTGGACCTGGTTTGACGAGGAGGGCAATGCCCTCAGCGACGAGGAAGTGGCGGCTATGACCAGCCAGGACAAGGCGCAGGCCTTCCTGGAGGGCCGCTACGCCAAAGGCACCTCCGCCGGCGGCCCTGGAGGCGGCATGATGGGCGGCGGCCGTGGGGATCTGGGCCAACCTCCCGAGGGCCTGGAGGAGGGGCAGCTGCCGGAAGGCATCCAACCTGGCCAGGGCGGCGACGCCGGCAACCGGGAGATGATTGTAGGTACCCCCGATGCGGGCACTACCCAGGCCTCGGGCAGCACAGTGGATTCCAACAACTACGCCACCTATGAGGAGATGGTGGAGGCCTACCGGGCTGACATCGAGAGCATTCAGGCCGGAGATGAGTACGGCAACAACCTGGTGGAACTCTACAATCCCCTGAACTATATCGGAGCTGAGGACACGGAAGACCCCACCTGGGTCAAGATTCTGTGCGGCGCGGCGGAGGGCGACATCTCCATGTTCAACTCTCTGAATCTGCAGATCGCCATGCTGAACGCCGGTATTGACGCCGAACTCCAGTGGCAGTGGGACGGCGGTCATGTACCCTCCGAAGTGCTGGGAGACTCCTTCAGCCTGTATGTGGATCAGATGTACGGCCAGTATGTGGAGGGTGCGGCAACCGTCACCAAGGCTGAGGCCCAGCCCCAGACCACCAACGGCACCGCCACGGAGGCCAGCGGCACTGACCTGACCGGCTGGGTCAGCATGGAGAACGGCACGGTGTCTTTCTCTCTGGCCGACGCGGCCGCCTACCGCACGGCCGGAGCCAGCAAGGCCATGCCCGGCTTTGACGTGATCGATTACGGCCAGGAGGACTATGTGTTCGGTACGGCGGAGCAGGATGCCCGCCATTGGGACAGCGTGCTGCTGGATATCTTCAAGACCTATGCCGACGTGCTGGCACCCCTGTTTAACAACGGAATAGCCTCCTGACGAATGAGAATAAAAGCCATCCGCCGGAACAGAATACCCATGAGGATGGCTTTTACAGAACAAAGAAAAAACCCTTGAAACCGTTTGGTTTCAAGGGCTTTATATGGTGGACGATACAGGACTTGAACCTGTGACCTCCCGCACGTCAAGCGGATGCTCTACCAGCTGAGCTAAT
Organism: Flavonifractor sp. An52; assembly: GCF_002159385.1. NCBI lineage: Bacteria > Bacillati > Bacillota > Clostridia > Eubacteriales > Oscillospiraceae > Flavonifractor > Flavonifractor sp. An52. The sequence goes on along the minus strand of NZ_NFIB01000014.1, from coordinate 53,610 downwards.
CGTCCGAACAGCATGGACTATTATAGCGAAAAGAAAGGTGCTTGTCAATACTTTTTTTAAATTTCTCTTTTCAAGGCTGGGAAGTGCTGGTATACTGAGAAAAACGCCGTGAACAAGGAGGAAATGGTATGGCAGGACGGGTGGTTCTCATTACCGGCGGCAGCCGGGGCATCGGCGCGGCGGCGGCCCGGCGGTTTGCCGCCGGGGGAGACCGGGTGGTGGTCAACTACTGCCGCTCCAGAGAGAAAGCGGAGGCTCTGGCGGAGGAGATCGGCGGCTGGGCGGTCCAGGCCGACGTGTCAGACTCGGCCCAGGTACGGAATATGGTTGACAATGTGTTGGATAAATTTTGTCAACTTGACATTCTGATATGCAACGCAGGCATTGCCCAGCAGAAATTATTTGGCGATCTGACGGACGAGGATTGGCGGCGGATGTTTGCCGTCAACGTGGACGGAATGTTCTACACCATCCGGGCGGCGCTGCCTCATTTTATCCATCGCAAGGCGGGAAAAATTTTGACTTTGTCCTCTATGTGGGGACAGGTGGGAGGCTCCTGCGAGGTGGCCTATTCTGCCGCAAAAGCTGCTGTCATCGGGCTTACAAAGGCTCTGGCCAAGGAGGTTGGGCCCTCTGGGATCACGGTGAACTGTGTGTCTCCCGGGGTCATTGATACCGAGATGAACGGCAACCTGGGGCCCGAGGATCTGGCCGCTTTGGCGGAGGAGACCCCCCTGGAGCGCATCGGCCGGCCGGAGGATGTGGCGGAGGCCCTGTGGTATCTGGCTTCCGACGCTGCAAACTTTATCACGGGACAGGTTTTGTCCCCCAATGGCGGACTGATTATCTGAAAATGCCTGCCTATGTTCATAAATTGTTCATACTTCACACAAGGGCCACCTGCTGAAGGGCGGCCCTTGTGCATTTTTAAGGTTGACAATTTCCGACGACACGCATATAATTGTCAACAACTTCTTGAAGGAGGAATGAACGATGAAAAAGTCTCGCATCCTGTCTCTTGCGCTGGCGGGTGCGCTCAGCTTCTCCATGCTGGCCGGCTGCGGCGGCGGCACCGAGAGCGGCTCCGCCAATACCCCCGCCGGTGGCAATGAAACCACCAGCGGCAGCACCGAAGGCACCATTCAGATCGGCGGCATCGGCCCCCTGACCGGCTCCGCTGCTGTTTACGGCCTGGCCACCAAGCAGGGCGCCGAAATCGCCATTGAGGAGATCAACGCTCTGGGCGGCCTGCAGTTCTCCCTGAATTCCCAGGACGACGAGGGTGACATTGAGAAGGCTGTTAACGCCTACGGCAAGCTGAAGGACGACGGCGCCAAGATCATCTACGGCTGCACCACCACCAACCCCTGCGTGGCCGTGGCCGCCGAGACCTATAACGACCGCTACTTCCAGCTGACTCCCTCTGCCTCTTCCACCGACGTGACCGCGGGCAAGGACAACGTGTTCCAGGTGTGCTTCACCGACCCCAACCAGGGTGTGACCGCCGCCAACTATATTAAGGACAACAACCTGGGCACCAAGGTCGCTGTCATCTACAACAACGGCGATGCCTACTCCACCGGCATCTACAACTCCTTCCAGGCCACTGCCAAGGAGATCGGCTTGGAGGTTGTGACCGTTCAGACCTTCCCCGATGACACCAACACCGACTTCAACGTGCAGCTGTCTGCCGCCAAGGACGCCGGCGCCGACCTGGTGTTCATGCCCATCTACTACACCCCCGCTTCCCTGATCCTGTCCCAGGCCAAGAGCATGGGCTATGAGCCCACCTTCTTCGGCTGCGACGGTATGGACGGTATCCTGGACCTGGAGGGCTTTGACAAGAGCCTGGCCGAGGGCCTGATGCTTATGACTCCCTTCAACGCCTGGGGCGAGGACGAGCGCACCAAGACCTTCGTCAGCGAGTATGAGGCTGCTTACGGCGGTATCCCCAACCAGTTCGCCGCTGACGGCTACGACTGTATGTACGCCATCTATGAGGCCTGCACCGCTGCCGGCGTTACCGCCGACATGAGCGCCGAGGAGATCTGCGAGGCTCTGATCGCTCAGTTCACCTCCAGCGACTTCAGCGTGGACGGCCTGACCGGCACCGGCATGACCTGGTCCGCCAACGGCGAGGTCTCCAAGGCCCCCGTGGTGGTCAAGGTCGAGGGCGGCGTGTACGTCACCCAGTAATCTGGAGCAGAATACTACCGCTTAACAGGGACTCAGAAGCGGGTTGCCGGGGGGACCCGGCAGCCCGCTTTTCCCCATGTATCCCCAATCGGATGTATGGTGGAAACATCGGCAGCCCGCAGGACCGCCGATGTTTCTGCCATGCACAGAACAGAGAAAACAAGTAGAGAGGTGAATGGTTTGAGCTTCCTCAATAATCTGATCACCGGTATCAGCCTGGGCAGCGTCTACGCCATCATCGCCCTGGGCTACACCATGGTGTACGGCATCGCAAAGATGCTGAACTTTGCCCACGGCGACGTCATCATGGTGGGCGCCTATGTGACCTTCTTTGCCACCGGCAGCTTTAATCTGCCCCCTGTGGTGGGCGTACTGCTGGCTGTGGTGGTGTGTACCGTCCTGGGCGTCGTCATCGAAGGACTGGCCTACAAGCCCCTGCGTCAGGCGTCCTCCCTGGCGGTGCTCATCACCGCCATTGGCGTCAGCTATTTCCTGCAAAACGCCGCCCTGCTGCTGTGGGGCGCCGATCCCAAGGTGTTTACCCCCGTCATCCCTGAGGGCTCCCTGCCCATCTCCGGTGTGAACATCACCTATGTGTCTCTGGTTACCGTACTGGCCTGCATCATCATCATGCTGGCCCTCACCTGGTTCACCAGTAAGACCAAGATGGGCAAGGCCATGCGGGCCTGCTCCGAGGATAAGGCGGCCGCTCAGCTCATGGGCATCAACGTCAACCGCACCATCTCCATGACCTTTGCCATCGGCTCCGCTCTGGCCGCCATCGCCGGTGTGCTGCTGTGCTCCAGCTACCGGACTCTGATGCCCACCACCGGCTCCCTGCCCGGCATCAAGGCCTTTACCGCTGCCGTGTTCGGCGGCATCGGCTCCATCCCCGGCGCCATGCTGGGCGGCATCCTGCTGGGTATCATCGAGACCTTTGCCAAGGTGATCAATACCAACATCTCCGACGCGGTGGTCTTTGCGGTGCTTATCATCGTGCTGCTGGTGAAGCCCGCCGGCCTGCTGGGCAAGACCGTCCGCGAGAAAGTGTGAGGTGAGGGATATGAAGAAATTGACTTCCGGCCGGAAACGGCTGATCAACAACACCATCACCTACGCCATTGTCATTGCGGCCTTTGTGATCCTTCAGGTGCTCAATGCGGGCGATATGCTGTCCTCCTCTCTGCAGGGCCAGCTGGTGCCCATCTGCGCCTATATCGTCATGGCTCTGTCCCTCAATCTGGTGGTAGGTATCTCCGGTGAGCTGAGCCTGGGCCACGCCGGATTTATGAGCGTGGGCGCCTTCTCCGGCGTAGTGACCGCCATGTCCCTCCAGGATGCCATTCCCAACGGAGCGGTCCGCCTGGTGGTGGCCATGATCGTGGGCGCGGTGCTGGCTGGTATTGCCGGCGTCATCGTGGGTGTGCCTGTGCTCCGTCTGCGGGGTGACTACCTGGCCATCGTGACTCTGGCCTTCGGCGAGATCATCCGCAACATCATGAACGTGCTCTATGTGGGCGTGGATAAGAACGGCCTCCACTTCTCTCTGGAGAATGAGATGGCCCTCAACCTGGAGGAGGGCGGCAAGGCCATCCTGAAGGGGCCCATGGGCTTCACCACCAACGTGAAGCTGGCCTCCTTCACCGCCGGCTTTATCCTGGTGCTCATTGCCCTGACTGTGGTGCTCAATCTGGTGAACAGCCGCTCCGGCCGGGCCATTATGGCCCTGCGGGACAACCGCATCGCCGCCGAGAGCGTGGGCATCGGCGCTACCAAGTACAAGCTGATGGCCTTCGTTACCTCCGCCGTTATGGCGGGCGCCGCGGGCGTGCTCTACGCCATGAACTTCTCTTCCGTGGCCCCCAAGAAGTTTGACTTCAACACCTCTATTCTGGTGCTGGTGTTCGTGGTGCTGGGCGGTATCGGCAACATCCGCGGCTCCATCATCGCCGCCGCCTTCCTCACCTACCTGCCCGAGCTGCTGCGTGCCATCAACCTGGATGAGTACCGGATGCTGGTGTACGCCATTGTGCTCATTCTGGTGATGATCGCCACCAATAACCCGGTGATGCGCGGATTCTTCAACGGCATCAAGGAGAAATTCCGCAAGTCGCCGGAACAGCCGGCCGAGAAGGGAGGCGTCAGCCATGAGTAAACCCAAGCGTCCCGAGACCAAGCTGGTCCCGGTGCCCAGCCCCAATATTATCCCCGAGCGCGACATCAAGCAGACCCCCATCCTGGAGTGCCAGCACCTGGGCATCGACTTCGGCGGCCTCACCGCCGTGAATGAGTTCAACATGGCCATCGGCCGCACCGAGATCGCCGGCCTCATCGGCCCCAATGGCGCCGGTAAGACCACCGTGTTCAACCTGCTGACCAAGGTGTATCAGCCCACCCGGGGCACCGTGCTGCTGGACGGCATTGATACCCACAATATGTCCACCGTTCAGGTGAACAAGGCGGGCATCGCCCGTACCTTCCAGAACATCCGCCTGTTCGACAACCTGACGGTGGAGGACAACGTAAAGATCGGCCTGCACAACCATGTCCGCTACCCCATGTGGAGCGGCATCCTCCGCCTGCCCAGCTACTGGAAGAAGGAGAAGCTGGCCCATGAGAGCGCTCTGGAGCTGCTGAGCATCTTCGATATGCAGCATCTGGCCAACGCCAAGGCGGGCAGCCTGCCCTACGGCGCCCAGCGCAAGCTGGAGATCGTCCGTGCCCTGGCCACCAACCCCTCTCTGCTGCTGCTGGACGAGCCGGCGGCGGGCATGAACCCCTCCGAGACCGCCGAGCTGATGGACAACATCGTCAAGATCCGGGATACCTTCCACATCGCCATTCTGCTCATCGAGCACGACATGAATCTGGTTATGGGCATCTGTGAGGGTATCTGCGTGCTCAACTTCGGCCAGATCATCGCCAAGGGCACCCCCTCGGAGATCCAGAACAACCCGGAGGTCATCAAGGCCTATCTGGGCGACCAGAAGGAGGTATAAGCCATGGCGGTATTGCTGGACGTCAAGAACATCAACGTGTACTACGGCGCCATCCACGCCGTGAAAGACATCTCCTTCCACGTGGAGGAGGGGGAGATCGTCACCCTCATCGGCGCCAACGGCGCCGGTAAGACCACCACCCTCCAGACCGTCTCCGGCCTGCTCCACACCCGCACCGGCTCCATCGAGTTTATGGGCAAGCCCATTCAGGCGGTACCTGCCTCCAAGCTGGTGGCCCAGGGCCTGGCCCAGGTGCCCGAGGGCCGCCGGGTGTTCCAGCAGATGACGGTGGAGGAGAACCTGGAGATGGGCGCCTTTACCCAGCCCAACTCCACTATTGCCCCCAACCTGGAGCGGGTGTACGCCCAGTTCCCCCGACTGAAAGAGCGCCGCAAGCAGGTGGCGGGCACCCTGTCCGGCGGCGAGCAGCAAATGCTGGCCATGGGCCGTGCCCTCATGTCCAACCCCAAGCTGCTCATGCTGGACGAACCTTCGATGGGTCTGGCCCCCATCCTGGTGGAGCAGATCTTCGATATCATCAAGGAGCTGCACAAGGCGGGCACCACCATCCTGCTGGTAGAGCAGAACGCCCAGATGGCCCTGAGCGTGGCCGACCGGGGCTATGTGCTGGAGACCGGCCGGGTGACCCTGACCGGTCCGGGCCGGCAGCTGCTGGCCGACGAGGCGGTGAAGAAGGCCTACCTGGGCGGTTAAGCCCCAATAAAACGAGAGAGAAAGCGCGCTGCAATTTGCAGCGCGCTTTTTTTAAGAAAAGCTATGGCGGAACTAAATTTAGTGTGGTAAAATGATGGGGTAAATATTGGAATGTCTGGAAGGGGAGGGATATGCAGCGAGCATATTCTTCCGGACCGCGCTGTCTGAAACAGGCCCTGACAAACCGGCCAGAGCCGTTTTGGAAGAAACCGCCCTCCATGCCGGAGCGGAGATCAAAAAGGGAGGAAATCTGTAGAAAAAGACGCTGCGTAAACGTATCCTGGCTGGCGCTGCTGTTGCCGCCCTGTTGTGCGGGACGGCTGTGGCGGCCAGTACCGTCACCACCAAGATGATCGAAGCCAACTACATGGGTATCAAGATCGTGGTGGACGGGGTGGAGGTCACCCCCAAGGACGCCAACGGCAAGGTTGTGGAGCCCTTTGCCAGCAGCGGCACCACCTATCTGCCTGTCCGCGCCATCGGTGAGGCTCTGGGCAAGGAGGTCACCTGGGACGGCAGCACCGCCACCGTCTATGTGGGCGAGGTGCCCGGCCAGGCCACCGACTGGATGAAGAAGCTGCCCCCCTATCAGGTGAGCACCAATACCAAAATCTTTGACGGCAGCGATCCCAAGAGCTATATGACCATTTCCGGCAACAAAATTGCTCAGGGTGTCCAGATGTCGGGCGGCTACAAGAATGAGGGCTACGCCATCTGGAACACCAACCTCCAGTATGACACCATGACCTTTACCATCGGCCATGTGGACGGCTCCAAGGAGTACAAGATCAGCCTGGACGTGTACCTGGACGGCGAGCTGGCCGAGACCTATACCATTGACTGGAGCGACGCCCCCCAGACCATCACCATCTCCCTGGACCACGCTGCCAATGTGCGGCTGGAGACTCTCAACGTGGAGGGCACCAGCGGCTGGAACCATGAGTTCGGCATCTACGACATCTCCTTCTCCTGAATCCACCCAAAGGAGCGCGCCGCAGCGGCGCGCTCCTTTTTATATGGAAAAAGATTTAACATTTTTCTGCTTTCTCTCCCTGACACAGCGTGATACAATAAACACATATAATGGATCGTTATGGACTGTGACAGGAGGGAATCGACGGAACTATGCCAAATTACTACGCGCATCTGAAATTTGGAGATAAAGTACTGGGCGGGCTGCCTCAGCCTCTGGCCCAGGTCATCGATGAGGAGCGGGAGGCCTTTGATCTGGGCTGCCTGGGTCCCGATCCGCTGTTTTTCTACCAGCCCATCCGACCCAACGCTGTCCGGCGGGAGGGGGTGCGGATGCACCGCAATTCCGCCCTGCCCGCCGTGGAGCGGCTGCGCCAGGCCATTGAGGAGGGCGTACCCATGTCGGTGGGCTACGGAGCCGGATTTTTGTGCCACCTGGCCCTGGACAGCGCCTGTCACGGCTATGTGGACGAGCGGGCCGCCGACGGACCCATCTCCCACATGGCCATGGAGGGGGAGTTCGACCGGATGCTGATGGAGAGCGACGGCCTGGATACCGTCAGCCAGGCCCATCTGCCCACCCCGCCCCAGAAGGGAAGCCAGGTGTGGGACGCCGCTGCCTGTGCCTATATCCATGCCTCTCCCCGGCAGGTCCGCCGGGCCTACCGGGCCATGAATTTTTACTTGGGCTTCTTTGCCCGCTCCTGCGGCACCCGCCGGGGCAAGGTCATCGGCGCCGTCAGCCGGATGCTCCCCATCCAGTCCGCCAAGGATGTGGCCCTGAAGGAGACCCCCCATCCCGCCTCCCTGGAGAGCAGCGCCGACCTGGACCGGCTGCTGGAGGGTGCGGTGGATGAGACCACCCAGCAGATCGACGCCTTTTTCCAGGCCATCCGGGAGGACGCTCCGGTGCCTCTCTGGTTTGACCGGGACTTCAAGGGCACGCCCCAGGCGGGGGAGAAGGGGTGGACCGCGGTGCTTAACGGTTCTCTGTCCTGAAACAATCCCAGTATGATGCGGGCGACCATAAAGGTCGCCCCTACAAAAGACACCTCGTAGGGGCGGCCTTTATGGCCGCCCGATTTTTTAAGACGGGTCCACCGCCTCCAGCAAAAAGGTGACCGGGCGGATGCCGTCGGTACAGCATACCACCGTGGCTCCCTCATCCTTCTGCCAGGGGGTGTAGGTGGCTCCGCAGGACAGGGCAGAGACCGAGCGGTAAATGTCGATCCAGGCCCAGGGGCAGAACCCCGCCGGCATCTCCGCTCCGCCGGTATACAGAAACGTGTCTCCCTCCTCAAAGAAATCACAGACACATTCCTCCGGCGGCTCTGTCAGATAGCGGCGGACCAGATCGGAATAAAGCTGCTTGCGCAATACCGTAATTTTGACCTGCTTCACAGGGCGGCACCTCCTTATAAAGCCTGATCTTATTATAAATCGAACTGATGTACGAATCAAGGCGCGGGCAAGAACTTAAAGGAAAAATTTTAAAAAGGGGATTGACAACGGCGGTTAGTTGATGTAAACTCATACACGATCAAGAGGTTAGCGAGAGCTAACCAAATATGCAGACCACAAGCGGCCCTGCCGCAGTTGGGAGGGAGGAACTATGATGCCGCTGACACTGGCACAGCAGGGCGAACCGGTCACCATCCGGAAAATCACGGGGAAGGATGAACTGCGTCAGCACCTGGCTGAACTGGGCTTTGTTATGGATGCCACGGTGACTGTGGTTAGTAAACTGGGCGGGAACCTGATCGTGCAGGTCAAGGACAGCCGCATTGCCCTGGACCGGAATATGGCCGGACGAATCATGATCTGAGAGGAGCAGAGCAATGAGAACTTTGAAGGACGCCAAGGTGGGGGACACCGTCACGGTAGTACGCCTCCACGGCGAGGGCGCGGTGAAGCGCCGCATCATGGATATGGGCATCACCAAGGGTGTGGCCATCCAGATCCGGAAGGTGGCTCCCCTGGGGGACCCCATGGAGCTGAACGTGCGGGGCTATGAGCTGAGCGTACGCAAAGCCGACGCCGAAATGATTGAGATTGCGTAAGGGCTATTTGGCAGCCCGTAGGGGCGCACACTGTGCGCCCGCCTTCCCATGGGGGAAGGCTATTTTTCAGACTAATGGTTAGCTAACGCTAATCAAGAAGGGAGTAAGAAGATGGAGTTGAAGATCGCGCTGGCGGGCAACCCGAACTGCGGTAAAACCACCCTGTTCAATGCCCTGACCGGCTCCAGCCAATACGTGGGCAACTGGCCTGGCGTGACGGTGGAAAAGAAGGAGGGCAAGCTGAAGGGCCACAAGGATGTGGTGATCCAGGACCTGCCCGGTATCTATTCCCTGTCCCCCTACACCCTGGAAGAGGTGGTGGCCCGGAACTATCTGGTGAACGAGAAGCCGGACGCCATCCTGAACATTGTGGACGGCACCAACATCGAGCGCAACCTGTACCTCACCACCCAGCTCATTGAGCTGGGCATCCCGGTGGTGGTGGCGGTGAACATGATCGACCTGGTCCGCAAGAACGGGGACGTGATTGATCTGGAGAAGCTGGGGGCCGCCCTGGGCTGCCAGGTGGTGGAGATGAGCGCCTTGAAAGGCGAGGGCGGTAAGGAGGCCGCCGAGCGGGCGGTGGTGCTGGCCAAGACCAAGAAGGCCGGCGAGCTGCCCCATGTGTTTACCGGCAGTGTGGAGCACGCCATCGCTCACATTGAGGAGTCCATCGCCGACCTGGTGGATGAGCGGTATCTTCGCTGGTACGCCATCAAGGTCTTTGAGCGAGACGAGAAGGTGCTGGAGACCCTCAACCTCACCGGCGAGCTGAAGGAGCATCTGGAGGCCCACATTGCCGACTGCGAGCGGGAACTGGACGACGACGCCGAGAGCATCATCACCAACCAGCGCTACGTCTACATCAGCTCCGTGGTGGGCAAGGCCGTGAAAAAGAAGAAGGCCGTCCATTCCATGACCACCTCCGACAAGATCGACCGGGTGGTGACCAACCGCATCCTGGCCCTGCCCATCTTTGTGGCGGTGATGATCCTGGTGTACGCCATCGCCATGGGCGGCAGCGCTTTTGCGCTGGGCACCAAGGCCACCGAGTGGGCCAACGACGGGCTCTTCGGCGACGGCTGGTTTGTTCCCTTCACCGCCGACACCGAGGCCTGGGAAGAAGCCTCCGGCGCCTGGGAGGAGGCCTCCGCCATGATTGCGGGCTATGAGGCCGGCGACAGCGAGGTCTACTTCTACGATGACGAGACCGGCGAGACCACCGTGGTGCCCGTCACCGAGGAGGCCTATCAGGCCGCCCTCCAGGTGTCCGAGCCCGATCCCAACGACTACGGCACCTGGGTACCCGGCATCCCTGTACTGGCCGAGGGGGCGCTTACTGCCATCAACGCTCACCCGGTGCTCCAGTCCCTGATCCTGGACGGCATCATTGGCGGCGTGGGCGCGGTGCTGGGCTTCGTGCCCCAGATGCTGGTGCTCTTCCTGCTGCTGGCCATTCTGGAGGACGTGGGCTATATGGCCCGTATCGCCTTCATCATGGATCGGATCTTCCGCCGCTTCGGCCTGTCCGGCAAGAGCTTCATCCCCATGCTGGTGGCTACCGGCTGCGGCGTGCCCGGCATCATGGCCTCCCGCACCATTGAGCAGGAGCGGGACCGGCGCATGACCATCATGACCACAGGCTTCATCCCCTGCGGCGCCAAAATGCCCATCATCGCCCTGTTCGCTGGGGCCCTGTTCGGCGGCTCCGCCTGGGTGGCTACCTCCGCCTACTTCATCGGCGTGGCGGCGGTGGTGATCTCCGGCATCATTCTGAAGAAAACGAAGGGTTTCGCCGGTGATCCCGCCCCCTTCGTTATGGAGCTGCCCGCCTACCACGCCCCCGCTGCCGGCAATGTGCTGCGGGCCATGTGGGAGCGTGGCTGGTCCTTCATCAAGCGGGCCGGTACCGTGATCCTGCTCTCCTCTATCATCCTGTGGTTCCTCCAGGGCTTCGGCTTCGTGGACGGCGTGTTCCAGATGGTGGAGGACAACAACGACTCCCTGCTGGCCGCTGTGGGCCACGCCGTGTCCTTTATTTTCGCGCCTCTGGGCTTTGGTTTCTGGGAGGCCACCGTGGCGGTGGTCACCGGTCTCATCGCCAAGGAGGAGGTGGTTTCCACCTTCAGCGTGCTCTTCCCGGGCAACCTGACCGTGGATATGGCTGCCGCCTTCACCGCCATCTCCGCCTATTCCTTCATGATCTTCAACCTGCTGTGCGCTCCCTGTTTTGCCGCCATGGGCGCCATCAAGCGGGAGATGAACAGCCCCAAATGGACCTTGGCCGCCATCGGCTATATGTGCGGCTTCGCCTATGTGATCTCTCTCATCGTCTACCAGATCGGCGGCCTGATCCTGGGCCAGGTGGCCTTCGGTGTGGGCACCGTGGCTGCCTTCATCTGCCTGGCGGGTCTCATCTACCTGCTGGTGCGGAAGAACAAGTATGAGGAGTCCGGCGTCAATCTGCGGGCGGTGGCCGCCGCCGAGTAAGGCGTCCCGCCCATCTTATCAAGGAAAGGAGCATCTTTATGCTACCCACGATTCTCATCAGTCTGGCCATTGCGGCTGCCTGCGCGGCCATTGTGGCCCGGGGCATCCACAACCGGCGCCACGGCAAGAGCAGCTGCTCTTGCGGCGGCTCCTGCGGGAGCTGCGGATGCTCCGGTATGTGCCACCCCGGCCGGGAAGAACCCGCCAACCGCTAGGAAGGAGCATACCATGGAACTGACCAACACCAACATCCGCTATCTGCTGACCATCTATGACCTCTCCCAAGTCCGGCTGGAGGTCTCCTCCAAGGACATTGCCGCGTCGCTGGCGGTCTCCCGGGCGTCGGTCACCAGTATGATGTCCATCCTCATTGACAAAAACCTGGTGGATAAGGAGCGCTACGGCAAGATCCACCTGACCGGCCTGGGCCGGGCACTGGCCCGGGAGCTGGCCGGTCAGGCCGGACGGCTGGCCACCGATCTCCAGACCCGGATGGATCTGTCCGGGGAGGAGGCCTGGAAGGCCGCCTGCGCCGCCGTATCCGAGCTGCCCCGGCGCTGTTTCCAGCAGCCCCTGGCGGCGGTGCCCCTGCCTGCCTGAGTTACCCTCTCTCTTTCCATTCCCCTCACACCGCCCCGCCCGCCGGATATTCCGGCGGGCGGGGACTTTTTGTGCAAAAAGGCGGAGGCGGCAGGCTTGAAATGCCTGCGGCGGGTATGATATAGTATCAGAGTATGTATTTCAGCGGGAGGCGCTTTTTCTTGTTTGACGGACTGTTATTTGATCTGGACGGCACCCTGTGGGATTCGGTGGATTCCATCTGTCTGTCCTGGAACCGGGTGTTGGAGCGGATCGCGCCCCAGTATGCCGGGCAGATTACCCGGCCCCGGCTCATCGGCTGTATGGGGATGCTGCTGCCCGATATTGTGAAGAAGCTGCTGCCCGATCTGGACTGGAAGGAGATCCAGCCCCTGCTGGACGGACTGCTGAAAGAGGAGAACGCCCATGTGGCCCGCCACGGCGGCATCCTCTATCCCCAGGTGCCTGAGACTCTTGAAATCCTGGCCCGGGATTACCCCCTGTTTATCGTCAGCAACTGCCAGGACGGCTACATCGAGGCCTTTTTCCTGGCCCATGGGCTGGGAAAGTATTTCACTGACTATGAAAACCCCGGCCGCACCGGCAAGCCCAAGGGGGACAACATTGCCCTGGTGGTACAGCGCAACGGCCTGAAAAAGCCTCTGTATATCGGGGATACCCAGGGAGATTATAACGCTGCTACCCAGGCGGAGGTGCCATTCCTTCACGCCGCCTACGGCTTCGGCCACATCGACCATGAGGTGCCCCATGTGGACGCCTTCGCGGATATCCCGGCGGCGGTGAAACGGCTCAGTCCGCCGTAAAAACGGGCGGCCATAAGGGCCGCCCCTACGTTGTTTTTTGATATTATTACAAGGAGGAACCATACCTTGTCTCAATACGAATCTGAAATCAAACGGCGCAGAACCTTTGCCATCATTTCCCACCCCGACGCCGGTAAGACCACCCTGACGGAAAAGTTTCTGCTCTACGGCGGAGCTATCGCCCAGGCCGGTCAGGTCAAGGGCAAGAAGAATACCCGTGCCGCCACCTCCGACTGGATGGAGATCGAGAAGCAGCGTGGCATTTCGGTCACCTCTTCCGTCATGCAGTTCCAGTACGAGGGCTACTGCATCAACATCCTGGACACCCCCGGCCACCAGGACTTCTCCGAGGATACCTACCGCACCCTGATGGCCGCCGACTCCGCCGTCATGGTCATCGACGCCGCCAAGGGCGTGGAGGCCCAGACTCGGAAGCTGTTCAAGGTGTGCGCCATGCGGGATATCCCCATCTTTACCTTCATCAACAAGATGGACCGGGAAGCCCGGGACTCCTTTGAACTGCTGGAAGAGCTGGAGAAGGAGCTGGGCATCGAGACCTACCCCGTCAACTGGCCCATCGGCTGCGGCAAGGATTTCAAGGGCGTGTATGACCGGGGCAGCAAGAAGATCATCCACTTCACTTCCAACGGCGGCGCCAAAGCCGCTACCGCTACCGAGGTGGAGCTGGGCGACCCCAACCTGGACGGCCTCATTGGGGAACGGCTCCATCAGCAGCTGGTGGATGAGATCGAGCTGCTGGACGGCGCCGCCGCCGAGTTCGACCTGGACCGGGTGCGCCACGGCAAGCTGTCCCCCGTGTTCTTCGGCTCCGCCCTCACCAACTTCGGCGTGGAGCCCTTCCTGGAGCACTTCCTCCAGATGACCACCGCTCCTCTGCCCCGAAAGGCGGGGGACGAGGTCATCGACTCCATGGACGACAACTTTTCCGCCTTCGTGTTCAAGATCCAGGCCAACATGAACAAGGCCCACCGGGACCGGATCGCCTTCATGCGCATCGTCTCCGGCAAGTTCGAGGCGGACAAGGAGGTCTACCACGTCCAGGGTGGCAAGAAGATCCGCCTGTCCCGGCCTCAGCAGCTGATGGCTGCCGAGCGGGAGATCATCGAGGAGGCCTACGCCGGCGACATCATCGGCGTGTTTGATCCCGGCATCTTCTCCATCGGTGATACCCTGTGCACCGCCTCCAAGAAGTTCAAGTTTGACCCCATCCCCACCTTCGCCCCCGAGCACTTCAAGCGGGTGCGCTCCCTGGACACCATGAAGCGCAAGCAGTTTTTGAAGGGCATGGAGCAGATCGCCCAGGAGGGCGCCATCCAGATCTTCAAGACCCCCTACTCCGGCATGGAGGAGGTCATTGTGGGCGTGGTGGGTACCCTGCAGTTCGACGTGCTGGAGTACCGCCTGAAGAACGAGTACAACGTGGACCTCTACATGGAGGGTCTGCCCTACGAGTACCTGCGGTGGATCGAGACCGAGGACGGCCAGCCGGTGAAGGAGGAGGACCTGAACCTGGGTACCGACACCAAGCTGGTGGAGGACTACAAGGGTAACCAGCTGCTGCTGTTCGGATCCCAGTGGGCCATCAACTGGACCGAGGAGCGCAACAAGAACCTCACCTTCCACGAGTTCGGCGGCACCAAGTTTTAAAATAAAATGCGGCCCGGAACAAATTCTGTTCCGGGCCGCATTTTTGTATAAAGAAAACCACTCGCTAGGCGAGTGGTTCAAAAAAGCCTAAGGCGATGAAAAAGATAAAAAAACTCCCTTTGCTATAATAGGAGTGCGGTCTGCCAACTGCACAAACGATAGCAAAGGGAGGACATCCAGATGGGACTGAATGACATCAATAGTTTATCCCATACCCGGTGGAATTGCAAATATCATATCGTATTTGCGCCAAAGTATCGGAGGAAGGTATTTTACCAAGAAAAGAAAGCGGCAATAGGAAAAATACTGCGGCAGTTATGTGAGTGGAAAGGGGTAAAGATCATAGAAGCGGAAGCGTGCCCCAACCACATCCATCTGTTTGTAGAGATACCACCGAAAATGTCAGTATCGCACTTTATGGGGTATCTGAAAGGGAAGAGCAGCACAATGCTGTATGAGCAATTCGGCGAGCTGAAATACAAGTACCGGAACCGAGAATTTTGGTGCAGAGGATACTATGTGGACACGGTAGGGAAAAACGAGAGCCGAATTGCCGAGTATGTGAGGAATCAGCTAAAAGAGGACGAGATGGGAGAGCAACTGAGAATCCCATCTAACAGCCCGTTTACGGGCGGCAAGTAACAGTCCTTACGCAGCTGGCAGACCGTATTACGCGTTGCACGCGTCCGCGAGGAACAGAGGGCTATGCCCGCATAGTGACAACCACCAGCTTCGCTGGTGGATGTGTTCATTTGTTGTGCTTATTAGGCCTACCGCCTCAGGGAGGCGCTCTCCCGGTACTGGATGGCCTCGGCCAGATGCTCCACCCCGATGTGCTCCGCCCCATCCAGATCGGCGATGGTGCGGGCCACCCGCAGGATACGGTCGTAGCTGCGGGCGGTCAGGCCCATCCGGTCGAAGGCGCCCCTGATGAGGGCGGTGCCCGCCTCGTCCAGCTGGCAGAACAGGGAGAGTTCCTGCTGCCCCATGTGGGCGTTGCAGTCGGGGCCCTCCGGCCCGAAGCGGGCGGTCTGAATGGCACGAGCGGCGTTCACCCGGGCCTTGATGACGGAGGATGGTTCGGCGTCGGACCGCCGGGACAGCTGGTCAAAGTCCAGAGCGGGTACCTCCACATACAGGTCGATCCGGTCCAGCAGAGGCCCTGACAACCTGCTCAGGTACTTGTCCACCGCCTGGGGGGAGCAGCGGCACCGGTCGGTGCCGTACCAGCCGCATTTGCAGGGGTTCATGGCGCACACCAGCATGAACCGGGCGGGAAAGACCGCCGTGCCCGCTACCCGGCTGATCTGCACCACCCCGTCCTCCAGGGGCTGGCGCAACGTCTCCAGTACCTCCTTATGGAACTCAGGCAGCTCGTCCAGAAAGAGCACTCCGTTGTGGGCCAGGGAGATCTCCCCCGGCCTGGGAGTGGAGCCTCCGCCTGCCATGCCCATGGCGGAGACAGTATGATGGGGGGCCCGGAAGGGCCGCCGGGTGAGCAGGGGCTGGTCCTCGCTGGTCAGACCCATCACCGAGTGGACCTCGGTGCACTCCAGAGCCTCCCGGCGGGTCATGTCGGGCAGGATGGAGGGCAGGCGGCGGGCCAGCATAGACTTGCCCGAGCCCGGCGGGCCAACCATCAAAAGGTTGTGGCCTCCCGCGGCGGCGATCTCCAGAGCCCGCTTGCCGTTCTCCTGGCCCTTCACGTCGGCAAAGTCCAGTTCCGCCTCCACCGAATCCCCCGGCGTCCAGGGGTCGGCGGGGAGGATGGGGGTCTCCTCCCGCAGGTGGGCCACCAGCTGGGAGACGCTCTCCACCGGGTAGACGTTCAGCCCACTGGCCAGGGTGGCCTCAGCGGCGGAGGAGGCGGGGACGTACAGATCCTTGATACCCGCCCGAACGGCGGCCAGGGCCATGGGCAGCATACCGGGGATGGGCCGCAGCTGCCCGGACAGGGACAGCTCTCCCACGAAGGCGCAGGGGCCGGCGGGCAGCCGGAGCTGTTCCCCGGCTGCCAAAATGCCCACCAGAATGGGCAGGTCGTACACCGTGCCGCCCTTTTTGCGGTCGGCCGGGGCCAGATTGACGGTAATGCGGGAAACCGGGAAGGAGAAGCCGCAGTTTTTGATGGCGGCGCGTACCCGGTCCCGGGCCTCTTTCACCGCCGCGTCGGGCAGGCCTACGATCTCAAAGGCGGGCAGCCCGCCGGACAGGTCGCACTCCGCCCGCACCTCATAGCCTGAGATGCCGGTGAGCCCCAGGGAACGCACTTCACACAGCATGGCCTGTCGCCTTCTTTCCGCCCCGGGCCGCGGCTCCGGGGGCTGTAATCTTATACCATATTAAATTATAGCACATAAGGGCGTCTGCTGCCAGAGCGGAGGGACAGGTACGGGTTGTCTGACAGTCTGCAAAACAGGGGAGAGGGGCTTCCAAAGACGGCAATTTTCCAGAATATGAAGTCTAGTACGGGCGGTTCAGCAGAAAAAAGGGAGTTCTGAATTTTTTTCGAGTAAAAGCGGTAAAACCGGGTGTATTCCTAGGAATTTGAGAATTTGAAGAAAATTTTCATAGATAAGTAAGATTTGATTTACAAACGGTTTGGATGGTGTTACAATGAAGGCGCTCCGGGAAAGTTTCTTTCCGGTAAGCGGGGAAAAAGCCAGGGTAATGGGAATCCGGCCCGGTCTTTGGGAGAGGCGGGGACCGATTCCCATTGCCCTGGAACAACGAACAAGGAGGAATCGTTTCAATGGCTAGAAAGCTGAAATCCATGGACGGTAACACCGCAGCCGCCCACGTGTCTTACGCCTTCACCGAAGTGGCGGGCATCTACCCCATCACTCCGTCCAGCCCCATGGCCGACAACGTGGACCAGTGGGCCGCTCAGGGCCGGAAGAACATTTTCGGTACTACCGTCAACGTGGTGGAGATGCAGTCTGAGGCTGGCGCCGCCGGTACCGTTCACGGCTCCCTGGCCGCCGGTGCCCTGACCACTACTTACACCGCTTCTCAGGGCCTGCTGCTTATGATCCCCAATATGTACAAGCTGGCCGGTGAGCTGATGCCCTGCGTGTTCCACGTGTCCGCCCGTACCGTGGCCACCCACGCGCTGAACATCTTCGGCGATCACTCCGACGTTATGGCCTGCCGCCAGACCGGCTTTGCCATGCTGTGTGAGTCCAATCCCCAGGAGGTTATGGACCTGGGCGCCGTTGCCCACCTGGCCGCCATCAAGGGCCGCGTTCCCTTCCTGAACTTCTTCGACGGCTTCCGTACCTCCCACGAGATCCAGAAGATCGCTATCTGGGACTACGATGACCTGAAGGACATGGTGGACATGGACGCTGTGGAAGCTTTCCGTAAGCGCGCCCTGAACCCCGAGCATCCTGTGATGCGCGGTTCTCACGAGAACGGCGACATCTTCTTCCAGCACCGCGAGGCTGCCAACAAGTACTATGACGCTATCCCCGGCATCGTCGAGGAGTACATGGGCAAGGTCAACGCTAAGCTGGGCACCAACTATCAGCTGTTCAACTACTATGGCGCTCCCGACGCTGACCGCGTCATCATCGCCATGGGTTCCATCTGCGACGTGGCTGAGGAAGTCATCGACTACCTGAACGCTCACGGCGAGAAGGTCGGCCTGGTGAAGGTCCGCCTGTATCGTCCTTTCCGCGCCGACAAGCTGCTGGAGGCCATTCCCGCCACCGCCACCAAGATCGCTGTGCTGGACCGCACCAAGGAGCCCGGCGCTCAGGGCGATCCTCTGTACCTGGATGTGGTTACCGCCTTCGCCAACGCCGGCCGTCAGGCTACCATCATCGGCGGCCGCTACGGCCTGGGCTCCAAGGACACCCCGCCCAGCAACGTGTTCGCCGTGTATGAGGAGCTGACCAAGGACCAGCCCAAGCGTCAGTTCACCGTGGGTATCGTGGACGACGTCACCTTCACCTCCCTGGAGGAGAAGCCCGCCCCCAACACCGCGGCTCCCGGCACCATCGAGTGCAAGTTCTGGGGCCTGGGCGGCGACGGTACCGTGGGCGCCAACAAGAACTCCATCAAGATCATCGGCGACCACACCGACAAGTATGTTCAGGCGTACTTCCAGTACGACTCCAAGAAGACCGGCGGCGTGACCATCAGCCACCTGCGCTTCGGCGATCAGCCCATCCGCGCTCCCTACTACATCAACAAGGCCGACTTCGTGGCCTGCCATGTGCCTGCTTACATTGTCAAGGGCTTCCCCATGGTCCGCGACGTGAAGGACGGCGGCGTGTTCCTGATCAACTGCCAGTGGAGCGATGAGGAGCTGGATCACCATATGCCCGCCGTGGCCAAGCGCTACATCGCCGAGCACAACATCCAGGTCTACACCATCAACGCCATCGACCTGGCCATCGAGATCGGCATGGGCAAGCGTACCAACACCATCCTGCAGTCCGCTTTCTTCAAGCTGGCTAAGGTGATGCCCGAGGCCGAGGCCATCCAGTACATGAAGGACGCTGCTACCCACTCCTACCTGAAGAAGGGCCAGGACGTGGTTGACATGAACCACAAGGCCATCGACGCCGGCGCCACCGCCTTCCACAAGTTCGAGGTTCCCGCTTCCTGGGCTACCGCCGAGGACAAGCCTGTTGCCGAGCACCTGGAGGGCAAGGCCGAGACCGTGAAGATGGTCAAGGAGATCATGGAGCCCGTGGGCCGCATGGACGGCGACAGCCTGCCTGTTTCCGCCTTTGTCAACGGCCACGAGGACGGCACCTTCCAGCAGGGCGCTGCCGCTTACGAGAAGCGCGGCGTGGCCGTGTCCGTGCCCGAGTGGGATGCCTCCAAGTGTATCCAGTGTAACCAGTGCTCCTATGTCTGCCCCCACGCCACCATCCGTCCCTTCGCCCTCACCGAGGAGGAGGCCAAGAACGCCCCCGCTCAGGCGAAGATCGTGGACATCAAGGCCGGCAAGGGCAAGGGCGTGTACAAGTTCGCTCTGGCTGTCAGCCCCCTGGACTGCATGGGCTGCACCGTCTGCGTGAGCACCTGCCCCGTGAAGGCTCTGACCATGAAGCCCCAGGAGTCCCAGGCTGCCGAGCAGGAAGTCTTCGACTACATGGTGGCCAAGGTTGCCCCCAAGGCCGACGTGGAGGATATCGCCACTGTCAAGGGCAGCCAGTTCAAGCAGCCTCTGCTTGAGTTCTCCGGCTCCTGCGCCGGCTGTGCTGAGACCGCCTATGCCCGCCTGATCACTCAGGTGTGCGGCGACCGGATGTTCGTCTCCAACGCCACCGGTTGTTCCTCCATCTGGGGCGGCCCCGCTGCTACCTCTCCCTACACCGTCAACAAGGAGGGCAAGGGTCCCGCTTGGGCCAACTCCCTGTTTGAGGATAACGCCGAGCACGGCCTGGGCCTGTATCTGGGTCAGAAGGCCATCCGTGACCGCCTGGCTGACCATACCCGCAAGCTGATCGCCCTGGACTACACCGACGAGGGCATCGTGGCTGCCGGCCAGAAGTGGCTGGACACCATGGATGACGGCGCTGCCAACGGCGAGGCCGCTAAGGCTTACATCGCCGCCATGGAGGCCGTTATCGGCCAGCGCGAGGGCTGCACCTGCGAGGCCTGCACCCTGGTTCGTGAGATCCTGAAGGAGAAGGAGTACCTGAACAAGAAGTCTGTCTGGATCTTCGGCGGCGACGGCTGGGCCTACGACATCGGTTACGGCGGCCTGGATCACGTCATCGCTTCCGGTGAGGACGTCAACATCTTCGTGTTCGACACCGAGGTGTACTCCAACACCGGTGGACAGGCTTCCAAGTCCTCCAACATCGGCCAGGTGGCTCAGTTCGCCGCTGCCGGTAAGACCCAGCCCAAGAAGAGCCTGGCTGAGATCGCCATGCAGTACGGCTACGTCTACGTGGCTCAGATCGCCATGGGCGCCAATCCCAACCAGACCCTGAAGGCCATCACCGAGGCCGAGGCCTATCATGGTCCTTCCCTGGTCATCGGCTACGCTCCCTGCGAGATGCACAGCATCAAGGGCGGCATGGCCAACTGCCAGCAGGAGATGAAGAAGGCTGTGGACTGCGGCTACTGGAACCTGTTCCGGTACAACCCCGCTCTCAAGGCCGAGGGCAAGAACCCCTTCACCCTGGACTCCAAGGCCCCCGCTGGCGGCTATCAGGAGTTCCTGATGAACGAGGCTCGTTACTCCTCCCTGACCCGTGCCTTCCCCGAGCGCGCCAAGGAGCTCTTCGCTCAGAACGAAGAGGCCGCCAAGGAGCGTTGGGAGCACCTGACCCGTCTGGTGGAGCTGTACAAGTAATCAGTAACCACAGAGACCCCGGGCATAATGCCCGGGGTCTCTTTATTTGGCGGACTCTTCGGGGGCCACATCGCAGATGGGGCGGCGCTATGCGCCGTGCAAGCGTTTTGGGCCTGCGGCCCAAAACCTTGATGCCGGCGGAATTCATTTCCGCCGAACAGATCAAATCAAAGGGTCCCCAACGGGGCTATGGCCCCGTTGGGCCTGGCCGCCAAGGAGCGTTGGGAGCACCTGACCCGTCTGGTGGAGCTGTACAAGTAATTGATCACCAAAAAGACCCCCGGGCAACAGCCCGGGGGTCTTTTTATTCTGCCCTGTGAAGCAAAAAACTGGAACAATCCACTTATATGTATCATGCTTTAGTAAAATTATGGATTTGCAGCTGGGATATACCAAAAAGGACTGTAAAAATGAGCGTAGATGTGTTATATTTTTAGCGTCAGCAAATTTTGCCTCTGCATTGAGCACGCAGATCTCTGAAGTGGCAGGGGCTTTGTCATTCGGATCATATGTGAAAGGGAGAATTAGAATGGCACGGGAAAAATCGGACTCCGCGAACGTAAAAAAGGCTGCGGCTGAAAAGAAGCCTGTGGAAAAGGAGATTCCCGCCGCAGTAAGCCCCGCCTCCACTGCGAAGGAGGCTGCGCCTGCCCCGGAAAAGACAGCCGCCGCAAAGAAAAAGACAGCTCCCGCCGCGAAAGAGGCTGAGCCCACCCCAAAGGCGGCCCCTGCCGCCAAAGAAGCCGAGCCTGTCAAAAAGGCGGCCCCTGCCACGAAGGAAACTGAGCCTGCCAAGAAGACGGCCCCCGTGGCAAAGGAAGCTGAGCCTGCCAAGAAGGCGGCTCCCGCGGCAAAGGAAGCTGAGCCTGCCAAGAAGGCGGCTCCCGCGGCAAAGGAAGCTGAGCCTGCCCAAAAGGCAGCCCCCACTACGAAAAAAGCGGAGCCTGCCAAAAAGACGGCCTCCGCCGCAAAAAAGGCCGAACCCGCCAAAAAGACGGCGTCCACGAAAAAGAAGACCGCCTCTGCCGACAAGCGGAAGGCAAAGGCTCCTGTGGCCGAGCCGGAAAACACCCCTGTGGTGGCCGAGCCTGCCCCGGTGATGGAAGAGTCCAACCTGCCCCGCCGGAGCGTGGCCTTCATCGGCTCGGAGTGCCATCCCTTTGTAAAGACAGGCGGTCTGGGAGATGTAATGTATGCCCTGCCCCGGGAGCTGGCCCGGCTGAACTGTGACGTCCGGGTGATCCTGCCCCGCTATGCCTGCATTCCCCAGGAGTATCAGAACAAGATGATCTACCGGGGCGAATTCTACATGGACCTGGGCAACACCGGCCGCAGCTACTATGTGGGGATCATGGAGTACATCTGGGACGGCGTGGTGTACGACTTTATTGACAACGAGGAGTTCTTCTCCTGGGGCAATCCCTACACCAATCTGGTGGACGATATCCCCAAGTATTGCTTTTTCAGCAAGGCCGCCCTGGCTGCCCTGAACTACATGAACTGGATTCCCGACGTGGTCCACTGCCACGACTGGCAGGCGGCTCTGGTGCCGGTGTATCTGCGTACCCTGTTCAAGGGTTCCCCGGTGGGCCGGGCCAGATCGGTGATCACCATCCACAACCTCCGCTTCCAGGGCGTGTACAATATCCCCACCATCAAGTACTGGTCTGGTCTGCCTGACGAGGCCTTCGGCATGGGCGCGTTGAAGCAGGACTGGGTGGAGGCCAATATGCTAAAAGGCGGCCTGGCCTACGCCGACCGGATCACCACCGTCAGCGGTACCTACGCCTGGGAGATCCAGACCAGTGAGTACGGCGAGCGGCTGGAGGATCACCTGCGCTATCACAGCCACAAGCTCCGGGGCATTGTCAACGGTATTGACTACGGTATGTGGAACCCGGAGACCGACCCCGCCCTGGCGGAAAACTACGGTCTGGGCAACGTGCTTGACCACAAGATGGCTAATAAGCTGGCCCTCCAGAAGGAACTGGGTCTGGAGCAGGACACCGGCAAATTTGTCATTGGATTGATTTCCCGGCTCACCAACCAGAAGGGCCTGGATCTGGTCAACGCCATCGTTCCCCAGGTGCTGGACGGCAACACACAGGTGGTGGTGCTGGGTACTGGTGACAAGCAGTATGAGGACGCCTTCCGGGCCTATGAAGGGAGCTACAAGGGCACCTTTAGCGCCTGCATCCAGTATGACGAGGGGAGAGCCCACCGTATTTATGCCGGTGCGGACGCCCTGCTGGTGCCCTCCCGCTTTGAGCCCTGCGGTCTGACCCAACTCAACGCCATGCACTATGGCACCCTGCCCATCGTTCGTGAGACCGGCGGACTGAAGGATACCGTAGAGCCCTACAACGAGTTCAATGGCGAGGGCAACGGCTTCACCTTTGACCGGTATGACGCCGGTCTGCTGCTGGACGCCATCAACCGGGCCAAGTCGCTTTACTTCAACAACCGTTACCATTGGGACGAGGTGGTCCAGCGGGATATGGCCAAGGACGTCTCCTGGGAGAAGTCTGCCCGCCAGTACAAGGACCTGTACCTGGAACTGACTCAGTGGTAAAGTTCTGAAAAGAAGAAATAGAAACCGGTCCATAAGAAAAGGCCCCCTGATGCAGGACACTGCATCAGGGGGCCTTGCTGTCAAACTGCTTGTGGCGGCATATGGGGAAAAGGGGGCTTAAACATTGAAGCGGAAGAGGACGATATCGCCGTCCTTCATGACGTACTCCTTGCCCTCGGACCGGACCAGGCCCTTTTCCTTGGCGCCGTTCATGGAGCCGCAGGCCATCAGGTCGTCAAAGTTGACCACCTCGGCCCGGATGAAGCCGCGCTCAAAGTCGGTGTGGATCTTACCGGCAGCCTGGGGAGCCTTGGTGCCCTTCCTGATGGTCCAGGCACGGCACTCGTCCTCGCCGGAGGTGAGGAAGGAGATCAGACCCAGCAGGGCGTAGCTGGCCTTGATGAGCCGGTCCAGGCCGGACTCGGCGATGCCCAGGTCGTCCAGGAACATCTTCTTCTCGTCGGCGTCCAGCTCGGCGATCTCGGCCTCCAGCTTGGCACACACGGGGATGACCTGGGCTCCCTCCTTGGCGGCCAGATCCTCCACGATCTTGTAGTAAGCGTTGCTGTGGCAGTCGGCAAAGCCATCCTCGTCCAGGTTGGCGGCGTAGATGATGGGCTTCAGGGAGAGCAGCTCGGCGGTGGCGATGATGGCGGCGTCGTCCTCATCACACTCGAAGGAGCGGGCGGAGTTGCCGTCGTTGAGCCAGTCCTTCAGAGCGGTGAACACCTCCACCTCCCGCAGGTACTTCTTGTCACCCTTTGCGGCCTTCTGAGCCTTGTCGATGCGGCGCTCCACCATCTCCACGTCGGCCATGATGAGCTCGATGTCGATGACGCCGATATCCCCGGCGGGGTCCACCGGCACATTGGTGCTGGTGTCGGCCACCACGTGCATGATGTTCTCGTCGTCAAAGCAGCGCACCACATGGACGATGGCGTCGCACTCCCGGATGTTGGCCAGGAACTTGTTGCCCAGACCCTGACCCTGGCTGGCGCCCTTGACCAGACCGGCGATGTCCACGAACTCCACCACAGCGGGGGTGGTCTTCTTGGGATGGTACATCTCGGTCAGCGCGTCCAGACGAGCGTCGGGCACAGCCACCACGCCCACGTTGGGGTCGATGGTGCAGAAGGGGTAGTTGGCGCTCTCGGCGCCGGCATTGGTGATGGCGTTGAAAAGGGTCGATTTGCCCACGTTGGGCAGGCCCACGATACCTAATTTCATCGGTTAAATACCCTCTTTCGGCATATTAGCCCAAGTATTATATCGTATCCCCGGCCAAATTACAAGTGCTGGGGCAGGAACTCTTGCCCCGGTTGCCTTTCCGGCCGGTTTGTGCTACCATACAGGAGAAGGAGACAGGAAAACCTGCCGGTATATTTTTGGCATTGTATCACGGTTTACATTCTTTTTTTCTTTGCCCTGTCATACTGAATACAAGCAATGAAACTGCAAGGAGGCCATTCTGATGAAGGAATATCCTGTTCAGCGTGCCGCAGTGGGCAAGCCCAAGCCCGATCCCTCCACGCTGGTGTTTGGCAGAACCTTTACCGACCATATGTTTTTGATGGACTATACCGCCGGCCAGGGCTGGCACGACGGGCGCATCGTTCCCTACGGCCCCATTGCCCTGGACCCCTCCGCCATGGTGTTCCATTATGCCCAGGAGGTCTTTGAGGGCCTGAAGGCCTACCGTTCTCCCGATGGTACCATTCAGCTCTTCCGTCCCACCGAGAACATCAAGCGCATCAACTCCTCCTGTGAGCGTATGTGCATCCCGCCCCTGGATGAGGAGGACGCCCTGGCCGCCATTGAGCAGCTGGTGCGGCTGGAGGCGGACTGGGTGCCCGATCAGCCCGGCACCTCCCTGTATATCCGCCCCTTTATCATCGCCACCACCCCCACCCTGGGCGTCCATGCCGCCCATGACTATATCTTCGCCATCATCACCTGCCCCGTGGGCGCCTACTACGCCGAGGGCATCAACCCGGTGAAGATTTATGTGGAGAGCGAGGATGTCCGCGCCGTCAAGGGCGGCACCGGCTACACCAAGTGCGGCGGCAACTATGCCGCCTCCATCCGGGCCGGCGAGCGGGCCGAGCAGAAGGGCTACGCCCAGGTGCTGTGGCTGGACGGCGTACACCGCAAGTATATTGAAGAAGTGGGCTCCATGAACGTCATGTTCCAGATCGGGGACACGGTGGTCACCCCCATGCTCACCGGCTCCGTGCTGCCCGGCATCACCCGCAAGTCCTGCATTGAACTGCTCAAGAGCTGGGGCCTGAAGGTGGAGGAGCGGCTCATCACCGCGGAGGAGCTCTTCGAGGCGGGCGCCAACGGCACCCTGAAGGAGGCCTGGGGCACCGGTACCGCTGCTGTCATCTCTCCCATCGGCGAGATGGGCTGGGAGGACAAGCACGTTGTGGTCAATGGCGGCAAGATCGGCCCCCTGGCCCAGAAGCTGTATGACACCCTCACCGGTATCCAGTGGGGGACCCGGCCCGATCCCTATGGCTGGGTGGTCAAGCTGTAACTTTGCTATCTTCTATGCCTTCCTATACCTTCCCAGACAGAAGGACGAGACCATATGGTCCCGTCCTTCTGCCGCATCCTGTCAAAAAATGGCTGCGGTCACTTTTTTGACAGGATGTTAAACTTTTGAGGCCTTCAAAAAGTCCTCAAAAGTTGTTTGACTGCACGCGAAAGGGAACCCTGACGGTTCCCTTTCACACTATCCTTCCCTCCGAAACCTCTGGCCAGAGGTTTTTCAGCAGCCTGAGGCAGAAGACCGGGACCCAAGGGCCCTGGCCTTCTGCCGTTTCTATGGAACATCTGACGTTTTCCTGTAGATTTGTTTAGCTTTCTTCCGGCGCTCGGTTCACTGTGGTACAATCGCTCCACTACGCCGGTCCTCCGGACCGGCGAAAACGAGGTGTTTGTTATGAAACGAGCCAATCCCATTTTGCTTTTACTGCCTCTGCTGTTCCTGTCTGCCTGTGCCAGACCGGCGGCGGATGTCACTGGTCCCGACGTCCAGACCGAGGCGGCCCGTTTGGCCACCATTCAGCTGGGCCAGCTGGCGGACCGGCTGAACCAGATGGAGAAAGATCAGGTCCAAAACCTGCTGGAGGAACTGGTGCCTCTGCAGCAGGCCCGGGCCCAGGTAGGCCGGTGGGAACTGTTCCCTCAGGAGGAGGAGCTGGTGGAGCAGCTTAACCAGCTGTATGAGGACTTCACCCAGCGCTATCTGGAGGAACCGGAGGAGCCTTTGGAGGAAGAGGAGCTCCCCGTCCTGGCCCAATATGAGATCGGAGCCGACGGCACCCTCATCCCGGATAAATCGGACAAGGCGGAGTACCGGGCCCTGTGGGACAAGGTCAATGAACTGCTGCCCGAAGGGAGCCTGAAGCCCTTCGCCCGCTTCACCATCTTCACCGACGGGGAGGCTGAAATTCTGGCCTATGTGGTCCCGGTGGACGACAACGGCGCCCAGTGGGAGCTGGCGGTGGACCCGGAGGACGCAGGCGATCCTGTAGAGTTTACCGAGACGGTATACCATGAGTACGCCCATTATCTGACCCTGAACGACAAGCAGGTGACCTACGGCGCGCCCAAGCGCTACGACTGCTACGGGGAGAACGACCTGGTAAGCAACCCGGACTCCTACCTCAATGCCTTCTACCAGCGCTTCTGGAAGGACTATCTGGACGACCGGCTGGCCGATCCGGAGAGCATCAATTTCTATTTGCGGCATGAGGACGACTTCATCACCAGCTACGCCGCCACCAGCCCCTCCGAGGACATTGCCGAGTGCTTCTCCTACTTTGTGCTCTACGATAAGCCTACCGGAACGTCGGTGTGGGAGCAGAAGCAGAACTTTTTCTACGACTATCCGGAACTGGTGGCCTTCCGGGATCAGGCCCGGGCCAAACTGGGGCTGTAAGCCTTACCGGGTCAGCTTCCGGAACCCGGCGGGGGCCTCCGCCCGGAAGATGCGCTCCTCCCCGGTGAAGGGGTCGGTGAGTACCAGCTCATGGGCGTGGAGGCACAGCCGACCCAGAGGATCGGTGGCGGCTCCGTAGTCCCGGTCTCCGGCTACCGGACAGCCCAGCTCGCTGAGGTGGGCCCGGATCTGGTTTTTCCGGCCGGTGTCCAGATCGATCTCCAGAAGGGCGTATTCCTTTCCGGCGCTGACCATGGTATAATGGGTTATCGCTTCCTTACCGCCGGAGCGCACCGAGTATACCTTGTGGGCGGCGTTCTCCCGCAGCAGGGTGCGGATGGTATCCGAGTCCTTCGGAGGCCTGCCCTCCACCACCGCCAGATAGCCCCGGCGACCCACCAGCTTGTCCCAGTTGTCCTGGAAGGCCCGCTTGGTCTCCTCGTCCTTGGCGAAGAGGAGCACGCCGGAGGTGGCCCGGTCCAGCCGGTGGACAATGAAGATCCGGTTCCGGGGATCGGCCTTGCGGACGTAGTCGGTGGCCATGTGGTAGGCGGTGCGCACCTTCTCCTTGTCGGTGGCCATGCTCAGCAGACCGGCGGGTTTTTCGATGACCAGCAGCCTGCCGTCCTCGTAGAGGATGGGGAAGGGGGCCTTTTTGTCTCCCGCGCCCTGAGGAAGCACCACCACCGTCTGTCCCGGCAAGAGAGGATGGTCGTGGCGGGTGACGGTCTTGCCGTCCACCTGGACCTGGCCCCGGGTGAGCAGGGACTTGACGCTGTTGCGGCTTTTGCCGGTCACATGGGCCAGCAGGAAGGGGAGCAGGGTGTCCTGCTCGTCTACGGAATAGCGTTTTTCTTGCATATTTTCACATCCATTCAGGAGGTTTTGTCAATGAATGACGTTTTGCATCAGCTTCGGGACCGCAAATCGGTGCGGGCCTATCTGGAAAAGCCCATTGCCCCCGACGACAAGCGGGCCATCCTGGAGGCCGCCTGCGCCGCCCCCACGGCGGGCAACCAGCAGCTGTACACCATTCTGGACATTACCGATCAGAAGCTGAAGGATACCCTGGCGGAGACCTGCGACCACCAGCCCTTTATCGCCCAGGCGCCTCTGGTGCTGATTTTCTGCGCCGACTGTCAGAAGTGGTACGACGCCTTTGACGCTGGCGGCTGCCAGCCCCGGAAGCCGGGGGTGGGAGACCTGCTGCTGGCCTGCTCCGATGCCAACATCGCCGCCCAGAACGCCGTTACCGCTGCCTGGAGCCTGGGCATCGGCTCCTGCTACATCGGGGACGTGATGGAGCAGTGCGAGACCCACCGGCAGCTGCTCAACCTGCCGGACTATGTGTTCCCCGCCGCCATGGTGGTGTTCGGCTACCCCACCGCCCAGCAGCAGAGCCGGGAGAAGCCCCGCCGCCGGGCCCTGCCCTACATGGTTCATGAAAACGGCTATCGCCGGATGAACGCCGGGGAGCTGGAGCGGATGCTGGCTGATAACGCGGGCCAGCGGCCCTATGCTGACTGGCTCCAGGCCTTCTGTGCCCGAAAGTATAACTCCGACTTCTCCCGGGAGATGACACGGTCGGTGGAGGAGTATCTGAAGAACTTTAAGGAGTAACTTACACCAGCTGCTCCAGCACCCGCCGCAGCAGGTCCGCCGCCCCCACCTGGTAGCCGCAGCAGGCGTAAGCCGCCCGGCCCTCCTGGTCCCGTACCACCGCCAGAGGCGGCTTGTCTGGGTCCAGACCCAGATGGCGGGCCACCGTCTCCACCTGATAGCCCCATTCGGGGTAGACCAGCTGTACCGACGGCCATTGGGCCAGCAGTTCCGCCAGGGTGGCCTGCTGTTCCGCGCCGGGCCGCCGCAGGAAAAAGACCACGTCCCCGTCCAGGGCCTGAAATGCGGGTAGGGCGGCGGAGAGTTCGTTTAAAATATGTTCCGTGGGTTCCGCCCCCTCCTCCAGCCAGAGGAGGAGGGCGGCTTTTTCATGGGCTTCGGCCAGCTCCGCCAGGGGCAGCTCCCGGGGAGAGATCAGATCGTCCACCGAGCAGTCCCGCAGCACCAGCGGGATTTCCTGTTCCTGCCCCGCCTCCAGGGTGAACTCCAGGCGGCTTGCAAACTGGTCCCCTGCCGGCAGCCGCAGGGCGGTGAGCACCCGGTAGCGTCCGGCGGGCAGGGTGACATTCAGCTTGTTTTTGTGCCAGGCCCGGTCGGTCAGCCTGAGGGGTTTCCACATTTCCCCCGTCCAGAAGTCCAGCGACCAGTTCTGCCGGTAGAGAAAGCGCTCCACCGGGGCCTTCCGGAAGGTGACTTTTCCACATTCCTCCGGCTCCTTGGGGACAAATTTCCCGTTTTGCCACACCAGCACCGCCCCGTCCAGGGGGCGCAGCAGGGCAGGCACCCCCTGCTGCCGCAGGGCAATGACCTCACCCACCGCGCCGGGCTGGGGGATGGACCAGTCGGTGAGCCGTTCAAAGGCCACCCGGGGGCAGAGGACAAACCGCCGGAATATCTCCGCCGGGTACCGGTCCGCCCAGGGCCGGGCCCGTTCCAGATGGACCTCCAGCAGGTCTGCCGTCACATCCCGCAGGTCCTTGTCGGACAGGGAGGAGAGGAGAGCGGGGCGCAGCGGGTCATGATTCCTGCTGAGAAAGGCATAGATCTCCCCAAAATTGCCCCGGGCCTTTTGAAGCAGCTCCCGCTGCTGGGGGTAGTTTTGGGCCTTCTCCTCATCCCAATAGCCCGCCATCCGCGCCTGCCGCTTGGCGGTCCCTGCCGCCAGTACCGCAGCCCGTTCCTGGCGCTGGGCCTGGTCCAGAGGGGCGGGGTTGACGGGAGCATCCTGGGGGGCGCGGAAGTCGAAGGGAGTCCAGTCCGTGCAGGGAGAGGGGAGGGTCAATTTGGCCTCGTCCTCGGTCCGGCCGTGGCAGAAGGCCTCCTTCTCCCCGGTGGACAGGTGGAGATCGCCTATCCCCAGCTCAACCTGGACCCTGCAGGTTTCATCGGCGGTAAGGGCGGCAATGGGGCAGAAGCGAGACTCGTTGAGGACTTCCAGCGTAATGGTCTCCCCCGGCCCGGCCTGGAAGGTGTAGGTCTTGGTGTGGGCGTAGCGGGCTGTCTGGTTGTGGTACAGGGCCTGTCCCTGCCTGCCCAGAGGGGCGCCGTGGAGGGCCAGGTCGGCCACCGGGCCGAAGGTGCGGCTGTGGACCAGCATGGCCCGGGAGGCGGCGGTGTTGAACCAGCCCCGGTCCAGCACCGGCTCCGGCTCGCAGGCTCCCAGGAAGCGCCACTTGCCCTCACATAGCACCTCCACCCAGGCGTGGTTGTCGTCGCAGTGGGACCAGCGGGGGGCGTACACCTGCCGGGCGGCCAGACCCACAGCGCGCAGGGCGGACACCAGGAAGGCGGACTCCTCCCCGCACCGGCCGCTGCCGCAGCGGTATACCGTCAGGGGGGAGGCGGTGCGGTCGTCCTGGGCCTGATAGCTGGCCTGCTCGTGGCACCAGCGGTTGACCTCCAGGGCGGCCTCCTCCTGGGACAGGTCCTTCACCCGGTTCCACAGATGGCTGTAAAACAATGCCCGGTGGTCGGACAGATCCTCGTCGTTGACCCGGGGGCAGAGGACGTACTGCTCGTAGGCCTCCCGGCTGAGAGAAGCGCACCAGGGGACGGTCTGGCGCAGCATATGGCTGTGGGCGGCGAAGGCCTCAAACAGGGACTGGGGGTAGCTGTCCCAGTCCTCCGGCAGGGCCTGCCGGATAAAAGTCAGTTCCTGATCCATATGATCCACTCCTTTGGAATGGGGCTATGATATCACATTTCTTTGTGGTATCATAGCCCCAGATGAGAAAAGAAGGTGTTGCCATGATTTTGGAAGTGTGCTGCGGCTCGGCGGAGGATGTGCTGATTGCCGCACAGGCCGGCGCCCACCGGGTGGAGCTGAATTCCGCTCTGTTTTTGGGGGGACTGACTCCCTCCATCGGGGCCATGACAGTGGCCCGGCAGGTGTCCATCCCCATTATGGCCATGGTGCGGCCCCGGGAGGGGGGCTTCTGCTACAGTGAGGCGGAGTTTGCCGCCATGCTGGCTGACGCCCGCGCCCTGCTGGCAGCAGGGGCGGACGGCATCGTGTTCGGCTGTCTCCACCCCGACGGCAGGGTGGATAGGGCCCGGTGCGCCGCCATGCTGGAGGTCATTGGGGAGAAGGAGAGCGTGTTCAGCCGGGCCATCGACGTGGTGCCCGACTGGCGGGAGGCTCTGGACGTGCTGATAGAGCTGGGGGTGACTCGGGTGCTCACCAGCGGTCAGGCCAGTTCCGCCCCGGCGGGGGCGGATACCATCCGGGCCATGGAGGAGTATGCCGCCGGACGCATCCAGATCCTGCCCGGCTGCGGAGTGAAACCGGACAACGCCGCCGCCCTGCTGGCTGCCACCGGCTGCGATCAGCTCCACGGCTCCTTCAAGACCAGCCGCACCGACGTTTCCGCCACCCACAACCCGGCGGTATCCTTCTCCGGCGGGGTATGTCCCCCGGAGGAGCAGGTGCCGGTCACCGACGCCAGCGCCGTCCGGGCGGCGGCGCTGGCCCTGCACGGATAACAACAGGCGCGTCCCACCGGATGGGACGCGCCTGTCTTCAGCTCATACGGGAAAAATGCTCGATAGCCTTGGCAAATTCAGAGATGGTGCGGTCGGCGTCGCCGTGCTCGATGCCGTCCCGGACACAGTGGTTGAGATGACCCTCCAGCACCACCTGACCCACCTTGTGCAGGGCACTTTTGGCGGCGTTGATCTGCATGAGCATCTCCTCACAGGGTACGTCCTCGTCCACCATCCGGTCAATGGCGTTGAGCTGGCCGATGATCTTCTTCAAGCGGCGGTGCAGATTGTCAGCGTCCATACACTGTCTCATGGGCGCTCCCCCTTTCTGTGATGAAAAGGGCTGCTGCGTCCGGCAGCAGCCCTTGACTGGATTCAGCTACGTTCCTCAAAACTGGCGCCGCAGTTGCGGCAGTTGACGGTGATCTTTCCTTTGCCCCGGGGCACCCGCAGATACTGCCCGCAGTTGGGGCATTTGAAATAGCGGTGATCTTTGTCCCGGTGGATGGTGCGCCGCATTTTGAACCAGCGGATGAACGGCCCGAACAGGGCCAGAAACCGGGCGTTTTCCGCCCGACGGCGGTCAATGCGGCGGGAGAACATCCGAAACAGGTTCCACAGCAGCACGGCCAGTGCCAGCCAGGAGATCCATGCCATATGGGGCAGTGCCGATATAAAAATCAGCACCACATACAGGAAAAGCAGGAAAAAGGAGAGGTGATCGCTGCCATACCGTCCGTACATCAATTTTCGCAAAAAATTCATGAGCATGAAATACGGTCGTCTCCTTTGACGTAAGAATTGGGTGCACTTTTGATGTCTATATGATAGCGCCTGCGGCTTTTTTCGTCAAGGATACAACCGTAAACATTTCATGAACGATGGACCGGCGGAGAAGGCGGTACTTGCGGTTTGGAGAAAAAACCGCTATACTGACGGTATCAAATGAGAAGTGACACAAAGGAGGGTCCCCATGGGCCGCATCGACAAGGAAAATTACTATCTGGACATCGCCCAGACTGTGGCCGAGCGGGCCACCTGCCTGCGCCGCTGCTACGGCGCGATCCTGGTAAAGAGCGACGAGATCATTGCCACCGGCTACAACGGGGCTCCCCGGGGCCGGAAAAACTGCGTGGATCTGAACTACTGTACCCGGGAGGCCCTGAATATCCCCTCCGGGGAGCGGTATGAGCTGTGCCGCTCTGTCCACGCCGAGGCCAACGCCATCATCTCCGCCGCCCGCAGCGAGACCATCGGGGCCACCCTGTACATGGCCTGTGTGGACCCCGCCACCGGGGAGCTGATCCCCAACTCCACCTCCTGCTCCATGTGCCGGCGGCTCATCATCAACGCGGGCATCCAGCGGGTGGTCATCCGCAACACCAAGACCGACTATTCCGTGGTCCATGTGGAGGACTGGGTTCGGGAGGACGACTCCCTGCCCCAGACCTGAGACGGAAAGGGGAATATGGACAGGCAAAGGGCCTGCTGCAATGGTGCAGCAGGCCCTTTTTAACGGAACAGACGGTCAGCTCTCTTCTTCCGGCGGCTCCACAGTCATGTAAATGTAGGAGGAGCTGTAGTCGTTGTAGTCCTCCTGGCTCTCCGTATAGTAGCCGATGAACAGGCCCTCTTCATCATAATAGGACCGGCAGTTCTCATAGTAGGAGTTCTGTTGGAAGAGGGCGATAAAGTCCTCCCTGAGGGTGTGCTCTTCCCCCAGATTGGGGGACAGGAAGGGAACATCCGCCGAACGGAGGGCCCGGTTCAGACGGGCCAGATCTGCCTTTGCCTGAGCGATGTTGTCCTCCTTGGAGGCACTGACGTCGATGTCCAGGGAGTAGGTAATTTCCTCCACCACGCCGTCGTTGTTCACCGTGGCGGACAGGTAGGACTGGGTGTCGTTGTCCTCGTGTTCCAGGTAACCCGTTACGCGGTACCCGTAATCCTTGTAATATTCCATGGGGTCGTCGGCATATGCGCGGTCACAGGAGGCTTCAAAAACCTGCTCCAGCTTCTCCAGTATCACCGCCGCCCGGGCCGCCCCCTCCCGGCTCTCCCGGACTGCCTGCACATAGTACGGCGTCGCCACGGCTAGCTGCAGGACCAGCGGAACCAGGATGATGACCGCCACCCGCAGCTTGACGGAGGGCAGCTTCATGCCCAGAGCTTCTGCAATGCGCTTGGCGCTTTTCCGGATTTCAAACAGGATGCTCACAATGGCGTGCAGTCCGATGAGTCCGCCCACGGCAGTGCTGATGTCGCCCGCAGTCTTCACTCTGTCGTCGTCGGAGCGGGACATGAGCCGCCCGGCGGCGATGGCGGTGTTGGCGGCCAGTACCTCCGCCGAGCGGCCGGTGTAGGATAGATAGGTGTGGGCCTTTTCCTGAATGACCTCCCACTTTTTTCTTCTGACTCCCCATATGACGCTGACACCCTGAAATAAAAACAGGACCATATAGATCAGAAGAATGGCAATTGCCACATAGGCTACCTCCATGCTGGAACCGGACAGGTGAAACACCACGCTTCGGATCATGTCCAGAAAGATCCAGATAAACATGGACAGCAGGCCTGTACACAGATAGGCCGCCGCCGTCACAGGGCGGGTATAGTACTTCTTGATGGTGCGGATTTCTTTTTCCGTCATAAGTTCACATCCTCGTTTCGGCGGGGGAGGCGTGTTTGACGGAACGGACGGTGAGGGTCTCTCCATCTACCGAAAAGCCCACCTCCACCCCGCCGAAGGCCATGCCGTACACCCGGTCGGGGTTGTGCTGATAGGAGGGCCTGGGGTCCCGGGACAGCACCCCGATGAGAGCCTCCCGCTTGTCCTCCGGTACCTGGGAGAGCAATTCCGGGGGGAACTCCACCTCCAGCACCTTGCCCCCCACGTTGCCGGTAAAGCCGCCGGTGGCCTCCGGATGGGAATCGGCGTAGGGCAGATAGGGCTTGATGTCCAGGATGGGGGTGCCGTCCATCAGGTCGGCCCCTGATACCACCAGCACGGTACCCAGTTTGGGGTCCTTCTGGATGGACTCCAGTTTCACGCAGGACAGGCCGATGGCGTTGGGCCGGAAGGGGGAGCGGGTGGCAAATACCCCCATACGGGTGTTGCCCCCCAGCCGGGGGGGCCGCACCGTGGGGGACCACTTGTCCCGCACGGCCTCAGAAAACTGCCAGATGAGCCAGATGTGGGAGAACTCCTCCAGTCCCCGCAGGGCGTCCGGGTTGCGGTATTCAGGCTCAAAGACGATGGTGGCCTTCAACTCCCCCACCAGCCCGCTCTGCCGGGGGATGCCGAACTTGGTGGGGAAGTCGCTGCGGATGCGGGCGATACTATGCATGGGGATCATTTGCTTCCCTCCTGTGCCTTCTTCAGGGCGGCGGCCACCGGCCGGGACGGGGTGGACCGGTTGTTGCGGGCCAGGATGGCGGCGATCTGACCACCCACCTGCTCCAACTCCGCCTTGAAGGTGGTGGCGGACAGCCGGAGGGCTCCGTGGCCCAGGATGATGAGCTGCTCCGCCCCGTCGGAGGTGGCTACCCGCACCTGGTGGTGCTTGCCAATCTCGTAGGTGGTCCGCTCGATATAAGTGTCCGCCGTCTCCGCCTCTTTGGTATACACAACGTAAATATTGTGATATTTGAATACATCCTGTACATTGCGGGGCACCTTATAGGCGTCAAACACCAGGATGACCACGCATTTTTTGAAGCCCTGGTAGTTGCTCAGCAGGTCCATCAGCAGCTGCCGGGCGGCGTCCAGATTGGTCTGGGCCACCGCCTTCAGCTCCTCCCAGGCGAAGATGATGTTGTAGCCGTCCACCAACAGGTACTCCGGCCCCTTGTTCTGGGTCTGGACGTTGTACTTCCGCTCGTCCAGGCTGGTGCGGGCGGGTTTGGGCTGGGGACGGAAGGAGTTGCGCTCCACCTTGCCGTAGGTGCGCTCGTAGATGGCCAGCAATTCCTTATCCTGCTCCAGCGACAGGCCGGGGTTGGAACTGCTCCGCCGAACGGGGGCGGCGGGGGTCTCCGGCTCCGGGGGCTTGTCCAGGGACAGGCCGCTATCCACATGGGCCATCTCCTTCACCTGGTCCCACTTCACGTTATACCCCGCCCCGTGGGCGCAGAACACCGAGCCGGTGGGGTTGTCCACATCCCGCTCCGGGTCGTAGCCCAGGGCCTCCACCACAGTTTGCTGGTCGTGGCAGGGGTAGTAGCCCTTCAGGGTGCAGCTCAGCCGCCCCATGCCTCTGGTGTAGGCGGCCACCTCGCCGCCGTAGTCCCGCAGCCCGGCCACCGGGGCGGTGCCGGTGAGGACGGTCAGCTCTCCCGCCGTCTCGGGGGGCTCACAGTCGCCACCCATCCGCTGCAGGTCGCTCATGGCCCGGCCCACCTGGGCGGCAGGCACCTCCAGCCGGAAGGAATACCAGGGCTCCAGCAGAATCGTTTCCGCCTCCATCAGACCCTGGCGCACCGCCCGGTAGGTGGCCTGCCGGAAGTCGCCCCCCTCGGTGTGCTTCAGGTGGGCGCGGCCAGCCAGCAGGGTGATTTTTACGTCGGTGAGGGGGGAGCCGGTGAGGACGCCGGGGTGGGCCCGCTCGGCCAGATGGGTGAGAATGAGCCGCTGCCAGTTGCCGTCCAGCACGTCCTCCGGGCAGGCGGTGGCCAGGGTGATGCCACTCCCCCGCTCCCCCGGCTCCAGCAGCAGATGGACCTCGGCGTAGTGGCGGAGAGGCTCGTAGTGGCCCACGCCGATAACGGGAGAAGCGATGGTCTCCCGGTACATGATGCCCCCCTGGCCGAAACTGACGTCCATGTTGAATCGTTCGGCGATAAGCCGCTGCAAAATCTCCAGCTGGACCTGGCCCATGAGCTGGATGTGGATCTCCTTCAGCCGCTCGCTCCACACCAGATGGAGCTGGGGGTCCTCCTCCTCCAGCTGGCGCAGCTTCTGCAGGGCGGTGACCGGGTCCTGCCCCTCGGGCAGGATTACCTGATAAGTGAGCACCGGCTCCAGGGCGGGGGGCGCACCCTCCGCCTCAAAGCCCAGGCCCTGCCCGGCGGCGGCGGAGCCCAGCCCTGTGACCGCCACCACGGACCCCGCCGGGGCCACGTCCACCGGTTGGAATTTCACGCCGGAGTACACCCGCAGCTGGTCGGCCTTGTCGCTCCAGCCGGGGCCATCCAGCACTGTCTTTACCTTCAGGCTGCCGCCGGTAATCTTCATCCAGGCCAGCCGGTTGTTCTGAGTGTCCCGGGAGATCTTGAAGATGCGGGCGCCGAACTCCTCCCCGTACACCGGACGGGGGGCGTAGCGCTCCAGGCCCCGGAGGAAGTCCTCCACCCCCTCCAGCTTTAAGGCCGAGCCGAACCAGCAGGGGAAGAGCTTCCGCTGGGCGATGAGGGCGGTGAGGGCAGCGTCGGCAATGCTCCCCGTCTCCAGGTAGTCCTCCAGTAGAGACTCGTCACACAGGGCGGCCTGCTCACAAAGGGCCTCCTGATCGGCCATATCCACGCAGCCCTCGTCCAGCTTGCTTTTCAGCTCACCAAGCAGAGCGGCCTTGTCCGCCCCCGCCAGGTCCATCTTATTGACAAAGAGGAAGGTGGGCACATGATAGCGCTCCAGCAGCTTCCACAGGGTATGGGTGTGGCCCTGGACCCCGTCGGCTCCGCTGACCACCAAAATGGCGCAGTCCAGCACCGACAGGGTGCGCTCCATCTCGGCGGAGAAGTCCACGTGGCCTGGAGTGTCCAGCAGGGTGATCTCCAGCTGTTCCAGAGGAAGCACCGCCTGCTTGGAGAAGATGGTGATGCCCCGCTCCTTCTCCATAGGGTCGGTGTCCAGAAAGGCGTCCCCGTGGTCCACCCGGCCCAGCTTCTTCAATTTTCCGCAGGTGTAGAGCAGTCCCTCGCTGAGGGTGGTCTTGCCTGCGTCCACATGGGCCAGAATGCCCACCACTAATTTTTCCATAGCTGCCGTCCTTTGCGGTATGATAGGATAGTATATCATGTCCGGGGGAGCGGGGCAAATAAAAAGGGCCCCGAAGGGCCCTTTTGGGAAGCTGGAATCAGCCTTTGGCGCCGTCGCCCATATAGGAGCTGTACAGCGGAGTGGGCAGGCCGAAGCCGCCGGCCACAGGCAGGATCTCGCCGGTGATGAAGGCGGCCCGATCGCTGGCCAGGAAGGCCACGGCGTCGGCAATGTCCTCGGGACGGCCGGGACGGTTGAGGGGGACGTTTTTCAGGAACAGATCCAGGAAGGCCTGGGACATATTGTTCAGGGCCGCGTCGGTGGCAGTGAAACCGGGGAGCACCGCGTTGCACCGCACCCCCTGCCGGGCGTACTGCACGGCGATGTCCTTGGTAAGGAAGTGGATGGCGGCCTTGCTGACGCCGTAGGCGGTGCGGCTCAGATCGGGATAGATGCCGCCCACCGAGCCGATGTTGATGATGGAGCCGCCGCCGTTCTTGGCCATGACGGGCACCGCCGCCTTGCTGGGCAGGTACACGCTCTTCAGGTTGGTGTTGACGATGCGGAAGAAGTCGTCGGTGTCGCCGGTTACCACGTCCAGATCGGTCTTGACGTCGGTGGCGCCAAAGTTGTTCACCAGAATGTCCAGACGGCCCTCCTTCTTGGCCACCTCGTCCACCATACCGGAGTAACTCTCCTCGTTGGCGGCGTCAAAGTAGACCACCCCGGCCTGCCCGCCGGCGGCGATGATCTCGTCGGCGATCTGCTGACCGGCGTCCATACGGCGCACGCCCAGATAGACAGCAGCGCCCTGGGTGGCCAGAGCCTTGGCGCAGGCCAGACCAATGCCGCGGGTGGAGGAAGAGACCAGTGCGACCTTTTGTTCCAGTTCTTTCATGATGGTGATTCTCCTTTTTGAACCATATGGTATGATTAAGATACTATGATAATAGCACTATCCGCCGTTGGGCGCAAGCATTATTTTTTGGAGCGGATGCAACAAAAGTGCCCCCTCAGGGATGTTAGGGGCGAAAGGGGGGAGGGCAATGGCAGAGGAAACCGGCCTGCGGCAGGTGGTGGAGACCTACGGGAACATGGTGTACCGCCTGGCGCTGGCCCAGACCCACAGCGGCCATGACGCCGACGACGTCTTTCAGGAGGTCTTTCTCCGCTATCTCCGCGCCGCCCCGGACTTTCGGGAGGAGGAGCACCGGAAGGCCTGGCTGCTGCGGGTGACAGTGAACTGCTGCAAAAAATTCCACACCTCCTTCTGGCGGCGGCATACCACGGCCCTGTCCGAGGCCATCCCCGCCCGGACGGAGGAGGAGGGGGAGCTGCTCCAGATAATGGAGGGCCTGCCGGAGAAGTACCGGGCGGTGCTCCACCTCTACTACTACGAGGGCTACGCCACCGGGGAGATTGCGGCCATCCTGGGCCGCAGTCCCAACACCGTCCGCAGTCAGCTGGCCCGAGGCAGGGCCCTGCTGCACGACGCATGGAAAGGAGCGGAAGAGCTATGACGGAAGAGAACTATCGGGCGCTGTTTGACCGGGCGTCCCCCGGCCGGGATCTGGTGGAGGATACCCTGGCGGCGGCGGAGCGGCCCCGGCGGAAGGGTATCCCCGCCAAGCGGCTGGCGGCCGCCCTGGTGTGTCTGGCCCTGGTGCTGGGGGTGGGCAACTACCAGGCTCTGGCGGCGGGGGTCCAGAAGATCATCCGGTTCTTTGCCGGTACCGGGGCGTCGGAGACCCCCGTCATGGTGGTGGAGCAGGCCGACCGGTGGACCGAGGGGGACTGGCTGTGCCAGCTGGACGGGGTGAGCCAGGGGGAGTGGCTGCTGCTGGAACTCTACCTGGTGAGCCCGGAGTTGGAAGAGCACCAGCTGGCCACCCGGAAGCTCCAGGTCTACGCCGGGGACACCCCCCTGGAACAGGGGTGTCTGGTCTACTCCGAGTGGCTGCCCTACAACGGCTTTGCTCCCCAGGGCCAGGCGTGGGTGTCCCTCTCTGGCCTGGACTGTGGGCCGGAGGTGGCCTGGCGGGAGGATGGTTACCAGTCCCGGGTCCACATGGCCTTCCTCTATCGGCTGCCGGAGGAAACACCCCGGGAGGTGACCTATGAGCTGCTGGATCTGGAGGCGGGCGGGTCCCGCACCGGATTGCTGGAACTCATCTCGGCGGAGACCCTGGCTGCCCACACGGACAGCCGGACCTTTGAGGAGGGCACGGTTACTGCCCTGGTCAGCCAGGATGGACGGCAGCTGTCGGTATACGCCCACCAGGAGGAGAACGACGACGGCCTGCTGCTGACGGGGGCTGCTCTCTTCCACCATCAGGTCACCTTTATCGGGGCCTCCGGGGAGCGTTACCCCGACGCGGGAGAGGGCTTCCGCAGTTTCACTTCCGGCCATGTGAACGTCCAGCTGGCCTCTGCCCCCGACTGGGTGGAGGAACCCATTGTGGCGGTGGAGATCGGGGCGATCAGGCTGGTCTATGAGCATGATACCTGGTGGGACGGTCCGGGAGGAGGCATCGTCCGAACCCAGGATGACGTGGTCTATGGGGACCTGAACTGGGTCATTGATCTAATATAAACCAAACGGGCCTGCTGCAGTTGCAGCAGGCCCGTTTCAGATTTTATCGGGTCCCCGGCCGGTAGGGGGTGAGCAGCCAGCCGGTCATGGGAGGCAGAGCCACCTGCCCGGCGGGCAGCTCCATGCCGGTCATCCAGTCTTTGGCGGCCCAGGGCAGAGTGATGAGCTCAGGAGCTTTGCCGATGTTGACGGCGGTGAGTACCGGCTGACCCTCCCCCTCCCGCAGGAAGGAGAGCAGCTTGCCCTCCGCCTTACACCAGTGGATGCTTCCCCGGCGCAGGGCGGGCAGTTCCCTCCGGGCCTTGCCCAGGCTGGCGTACCAGCGGCGGAGCACGTCGTCCGCCATCTCCCAGCGGTAGGTCCGGCGGTTGAAGGGGTCCTCAAAGCCTTCAATGCCTGCCTCGTCCCCGTAATAGATCATGGGGGAGCCGGGGAAGGCGAAAAGCACCAGAGCCCCCAGCATCAGCTTGGACCGGCCCAGCAGATATTGCTCCGGGGTAAGGAAGTAGGAGGAACGCCAGTCCTTGTCGTGGTCCTGGCCGTCCCCGCCGTAACCCAGCAGGGTGAGGATGCGGGGGGTGTCATGGGTGCCCAGAAAGTTCATGGCGGAGCGGAAGGCAAAGGGGGGATAGTTCTCCCGGATGGCCTCCATGGTGTTCTTGAAGTGGACGGCGTCGCCCCCCATCAGATAGCCCAGCAGGCTGTTGCGGAAGGGGTAGTTCATCAGGCCGTCGCAGTGGCCCCCCAGGATGTGCTTGCGGCGGACGCCGTAGGCAATCTTGGTGGAGCCGTCCTCCCACACCTCGCCGATGACCACCGCCTCAGGGTTGGTTTCCCGGACGGCCTGGTGGATGCCGTGGACAAAGTCGTCGGGCAGCTCGTCAGCCACATCCAGACGCCATGCGTCCGCCCCCGCCTGCAGCCAGCGGCGGACGATGCTGTTTTCATCCCCGAAGATATAGTCCCGGTAGGAGGGCTCCCCCTCGTTGACGGCGGGCAGGGAGTAGATCCCCCACCAGGAGTCATATTTGTCCGGCCAATGAGAGAAATTGTACCACTTGTAGTAGGGACTGTCCTGGGACTGGCAGGCTCCGTTTTCCGGATAGGAGCCGTCCCCGTTGAAGTAGCGGCTCACATAGCCCTGGTGGTTGAACACACCGTCCAGCATGATCTTCATGCCCAGCTTGTGGGCGGCGTCGCACAGAGCCTTGAAGTCCTCCTCGGTGCCCAGCATGGGGTCGATCTTCTCATAGTCGCCGGTGCCGTAGCGGTGGTTTTCCGGCGCTTCAAAGATGGGGCAGAAGTAGATGGTCTCCACCCCCAGGTCGTGGAGGTAGGGGAGCTTTTCCATAACGCCCTTCAGGTTGCCTCCGAAGAAGTCCCGGTTGCGGACCTCGCCGTTCTGGTCGGGCCGGTACTCCGGCTCCTCCCGCCAGCTGGTGTGGACGGTGCGGCCCCCGGGCATCCCGGTGGGATCGGGCACTCTGGTGCGGCGGAACCGGTCGGGGAAGATCTGGTAGGTGACCCCCTCCCCAAACCAGCCGGGCACCTGGTCGGTGCCGTCGTACACCGTCAGCTGATAGGGGCCCAGCTCCTCCTGGCGGCCGTCCAGCCCTTCCAGACGGAAGGAGTACCAGATCAGCCCCACATGGTCCCCGGTGTCCAGGGTGACCTTGAGCACGTCCCGGTCCCCGTCAATGCCGTCCCAGGCCATGGGCAGCTCCAGACGCCGCTCCTGAGAGGACTCAAAGTAGGCGATGAGCACCGCCTGGGAGAAGCCCTCCGTCCGGAGGGGGCGCAGGGTGAGGGACACCTGGGTGCCCGAGGGCACCGCGCCATAGGGCTGTTTATACCGGCTGTCCCGGCTGTCAAAGGTCATTGCATCCAGCAAAGAAAAGACTCCCTTCAGCGGATCAAGGTATTTTCTGTCCCAATGGATTCCATGGTATGCTCGCTGCCGAAGTAATAGTTCACGATCTCACCGGCGGCGCTGGCCAGGTTGGCACCGGAGGCGCCGCCCTCCACCACCATGGAGATGACGATCTCCGGATCGTCATAGGGGGCGAAGAGGACGAACACGGCGTTGGCGTTTTCATCGGCGGACACCTGGGCGGAACCGGTCTTGGCGCCCACTTCCACCGCCAGATTGCTCAGGTACTGGTCCACGGTACTCTCCTCATCGTTGGCCACCTCCCACATACCCTTCTTCACCGCCTCCACATAGGCGGGGTCCAGGTCCAGGGTTTCCACAGGCTGAGCCTCATACTCATACACTGTCTCGGAGAAGTCGCTGGATTTCACCGTCTTGAGCAGGTGAGTCTGGTAGCGGTTGCCGCCGTTGACCAGGGTGGCAATGTAGTTGGACAGCTGAAGCATGGTGATCTTGGTGTTGTCCTGACCGATGGCGGCGGACAGCAGGTTGCCGCCGTACCACTCCTGGCCCAGCATAGCGCTGGTTTCCGGGCCGGCTACATAGCCTTCCGCCTCGCTCAGTTCCAGGCCGGTTTTCTGGCCCAGGCCGAACATGGCGGCGTACTCGTCGATCTTATCAATGCCCAGCCGGTGGCCCAGGGTGTAGAAATAGATGTTGCAGGAGTCCCGCAGGGCGTCGGCCATATTTTCCCAGCCGTGGGTGCCCCGGTATTGACGGTAGATCCAGCACTGGGGATGGTAGTCGCCGTAGGGGTAATGCTCCTCCTCGGGCAGCTGGAGCGCACCGGTGTCCTGGATCTTCTCGGTGGGGGTCACCAGCCCCTCCTCCAGGGCGGCAATGGCCACCAGAGGTTTGAAGGTGGAACCGGGGTAATAGATCTCGCTGGTGGCCCGGTTGACAAAGGGGTTGCGGGGATCGTCGGACACCGCTTTATAGGCCTCGGTACTGCTGTACACGGTGGACAGGTCGTAGGTGGGGTAGGAGGCCATGGCCAGAATGCCGCCGTCGTTGACGCTCTGCACCACAATGGCCCCCTTCTCCTTGGTGTCGGCCAGACTCTCGATGGTGTTGGCCAGCACCTCCTCCACCTTCTCCTGGAGCCGCAGGTCCAGGGTGGTCATGACGTGGTTGCCCGGCTCGGGCTCCATAGCCTCGCCGGTCTCATCGTCCACCATCCAGCTCTCGCTGACTACCTTGCCGCTGGTGTTCATCTCCTGGATCAGGGTGCCTGACTTGCCTCGGAGGTAGTCCTCAAAGGCGGCTTCCATGCCGTCGATGCCCACTTTATCATTCATATTATAGCCCTTGGCCTTGTAGGTCTCCCAGTTTGCGCTCTGAATGGAGCCCACCCGGCCCAGAAGATGGGCGGCGCTGGTGGTGTTGTACTGCCGGACGGTGGTGGCGGAGATATTCACGCCGGTGAGACTCCGCTCTTTCACGGCTGAGATCACGTCGATATCCACATCCTGGGCAAAGATATACTCGGTCTGCTTCACGTTCTGGCTGCGGAGATTGAGCTCGTACAGCACGCCGATGAGAGCACGGGCGTCGGCGTCGGAGAGAGACTCGTCAATAAGGAAGTACTGCCGCAGGCCGTCGATGACCTCTTCCGCCGTGGGGCCCTCTCCCAGGTCAGCCACGCTGGAGGCGGCGGCCAGGTCGTCGCTGTCCCAGCGGTTGGGAAGAATATCAGTGCCCAGGGGCAGGGCGTTCAGCAGAGATCCCAGGTAGCTGAATTTGACTTTCCCCTCGCTGTTGGTATACACCAGGGCGTTTTCATCTGTATAGGTGAAGGGGGCGTCCTTGGAGATGGGCAGGGTATCGGTCCACTCCAGGCCGTTGTCCCGGCAGATGGTGATCAGCTCCATCAAATTGGCGTTGCGCTCCGCCTCCGCCCCCATGAGGGAGGAGTTGAGGGTGATCTCATAGGTGGCACGGTTGCCCACCAGAGAGCGGCCGTACCGGTCCAGGATCTCTCCCCGGGCGGCCTCCACTGTCACCGTGTTGGCGATCTTTACCGTGGAAGCGGCCCGGTATTCATCGCCCTTAACGA
Organism: Flavonifractor sp. An52; assembly: GCF_002159385.1. Classification (NCBI taxonomy): domain Bacteria; kingdom Bacillati; phylum Bacillota; class Clostridia; order Eubacteriales; family Oscillospiraceae; genus Flavonifractor; species Flavonifractor sp. An52. The sequence continues at coordinate 9,113 of NZ_NFIB01000014.1, read as the reverse complement.
TTTGCAGATTGTAAAGGACCATGACAAAGCCAATCAACAGCAATGCCAGAAGGATGGAAATAATCAGGGTACGGATGTTGAATTGCTTGCCTTCCACGAGTTCAGGTCTCCTTCCGGGGTCAGGGGCGAATGCGAACGGTCGTTTTGTGGTAGAAGTTGGCTGCCGCCCGGTTGACCCAGATGGCGGGGTCTTCCTTCAGGTCGCCGTTGAAGAGCAGCTCATTCAGGTTAGCCGGCACGTCCAACGGCTTCAGTACCACATCGGTAACAGTGGGGTCCTCCAGCAGAGGCAGGCGGTCCACCTGCTGCTGCCAGTAGTATTCTGCCGAGCCGTCGGCCAGGGCGGCGGCGGTCCGGCCGGCGGTGCTCATGTCGTAGTAGTGGTAGTAAACAGTGGTGAAAGCCAGCAGGGCCAGCAGCACCGGCACGGCCACCCAGGCCCGGCGCAGCACCTTCTCCCCACCGGCCAGCCGGGGCAGCACTGCCCGGCGAATCCAGCCCAGCCAGTACCACAGGTTGGAGGTCACCAGCCAGAAGAAGGAATAAAACACGATGCTCCGCAGCCGCTCCGGTCCTGCCTCCCCCAGGGCATAGAAGTGGGGGGCGTTCTGGGCGGCGAAGAGGAGAAAGGTAAAGACCGAAAAGACCACAGGCAGGGGGAAGGTGAACTTCACCTTGCCGGTGAGGGCCCACAGCAGGGGGATCATCAGCAGGAATACCAGCAGAATGGGCCAGCTGAACCACTCCAGCACATCGGCCCATGCCTGTTCAATGGAGCGGCACACCGCGTCCACCACCCCGATGGGGGGCGCCACGGTGGCCTGCCGGACCTGGTTGCCGGGGGCGACCACGCTGATCAGGAAGCCAGCCACCAGCACCGCCGTGGGAATCAGGGCGGGAAGGAACTTTTTCCGGTCCTTCCACAGAAACCACAGCAGGAACAGTCCGCACAGCAGGGTGCCCAGCAGCGCGGAGACATAGTTGCTTCCGCCCACCATCAGGGCGGCCAGTACGCCGGGAATCACCGCCCACAGGGTCTGCCGCCGGGTGGAGGCCAGCTTGAGGGCCACCAGCCGCTCAATCAGCAGCAAAAAGATGCCGTAGGTAAAGGTGTAATATACCGCGCCGTTCCACCAGTAGAAGGTGTCCTTGGGGGACTCTACAAACTGGATGGACAGCAGCAGAATGGGAACGGCCAGGAAAATGACCTGCTGCCAGGTCCCCCCCAGAGCCCGGCACACCAGGGTATGGGCCAGCTTAAAGGTGCCGATGCACAGGGAGGCCAGCATAACCACCGGGGTGAGCCAGTAGAGAAAGGGGGAGAAGGTGAGGGGGGTGAGGGTCATCATGCCAATGGCGGAGAAGGTGCCCTGCCACCCCTTGTAGCAGTTTAAAATATACTTCCAGCTGCCCACCAGGGGAAATTCTCCCTTGAGCAAAGACTCATGAGACAAAAGGGCGTAGCTGTAGTCGTCGGCAGAGGGCCAGTCGTACCGGCCCAGCAGCAGAATGGGGATCAGGCTGATCACCAGCAAAGCCAGCAGCAGCCAGGGCCCGTATTTTTTCCAGGCCGAATGGATACCTTGCATCGTTATTCTCTCTTTTCCTATAGAACGGTTTTCTTGGGGACCCGGTGAAACACCCACAGGAAGAGAGCGTATACCGGAAATACAAATACCATGGACCAGGCGATCTCCCGCCCGGCCAGGGACAGCATGGTGGGCAGAGTGGCTGTGCCCGACAGCAGCCGGGAGAGGATGCGCACAGCGTCGATACACACCAGAGCCAGCAGGGAGCACAGCAGACAGCCCAGCAGGTTCTGCCGCAGCACATACTGGGCCAGCGCCCCGGCGCCGAAGCCCAGCAGACACAGGCCCAGAGTCATGGCGCCGTCGGGGTTGAAATAGACCGCGTCGCACAGAATGCCCACGCCCAGGCCAAACCCGGCACCGGCCACGGTACCCTCCAGCACCGCCACTGCGATGGCGGCCAGAGGCAGCAGCATGGGGGCCACCCCAAACAGGGGAAAGCGGTTGAGGATATAGACCTCACAAAACCACACCGGCAGCAGGGCAAGGGCATATACGCCCCACTTGATGAAAAAATCCTGTCTGGTCACAGGGTACGTTCCTCCTTCAGGGTCTACTCCACAATGGTAAAGTCCTTGATGACAAAGACCTGCTGGAGGTTGCCCAGGTCAGTCTCGGGGACGATGACGGCATAGTCGGTCATACCGGAGGCGTCGGTGCGTACCTCCTCCACATGGCCGGCCACCAGCCCGGAGGGATAGACGCCGCCCCGGCCCGAGGTGGTCACCAGGTCGCCCGACATGAGCTGGCTGTTCTCCGGCAGGTAGGTCAGCTTCAGCTTGCCCTCGCCCATGAGGGCCAGGTCGCCCTCCAGAATGGCGGCGCCGCCGGTACGGACCAGCTGACCGCCCATCTCGGTGTTGGCGTCAATGAGGGTGCGGACGGTACACCAGTTCTCGCCCACCTCGGCCACGATACCCACCAGATTCCAGTATTCGTCCACCACGCAGTCATCCACTTCGATCCCCTGAGCAGAACCTTTACTCAGGGTGAGGGTGGACTCCCAGTTGGAGGTGGAGCGGGCGGTGACCATGGCGGCCTCCTTGGTGAACTCCTTGCCCTTGGGGGTGAGCTCCAGCAGGTTGTACAGCCGCTCGTTCTCCTGGATGGCGGCCTCGGCCTCCCGAATTTTGGACTCCAGCTCCGCGTTTTCCTTTTTCAGGTCCTCCAGTTCGGTCTTCATCTGCTCCAGCTCAAAGGCGTCGGAATAGCGCTCCTCCGCCCAGTTGGTGACGGCGCTGATGCCGTTGCGGACCGGGGTGGTGATGAAATTGACAAAGTTGGCCACCGGGTTGGCCTTGCCTCCCAGCAGCATGGAGACCACCGTCGTCACCAGTGCCAGCAGGATGGCGGCGATCAATATCAAAAGTCCGTTACGCCGGAAAAAGTCCTTCACGCCTGCATCCAGCCTTTCTTACCGTGCTGCGGCCAGGGCCATACAGTCCATGCCCAGCTGTCCCAGGATCTGACCCAGACGACACACCGGCAGACCCATCACATTATAATAGTCGCCGCTGATGCCCTGGATGAACAGGGCCCCGTAGCCCTGGATGCCGTAGGCCCCCGCCTTGTCCATGGGCTCGCCGGTGGCGATATAGGCCTCGATCTCCTCAGCGGTCAGGGAGCGGAAGGTGACGGCGGTTTCCTCCCACTGGCTGAACACTTGCTCTCCCCGCAGTACGGTGAGGCCGGTGTATACCTGGTGCCGGTTGCCCGACAGCAGGGAGAGCATCCGGAAGGCCTCCTCTTTGTCGGCAGGCTTGCCCAGCACTACCCCGTCCAGGGCCACTACCGTGTCGGCGGCAATGACCACCGTGTTGGGGTCGGCCTGGGCGGCCACCGCCTGGGCCTTTTCCAGGGAGATCTGCCGCACCAGCTCCGCCGGAGGCAGGTCCCGGTCCATATGCTCGTCAATGTCGGGGGTGACGATGCGGAAATCCCGCACCCCCATCTGCTCCAGCAGCGCCCGTCTCCGGGGGCTTTTGGAGGCCAGAATGATATCCATGAGATTTTCGTTCCTTTCCGTTATTGCCCGGTGGACCCAAAGCCGCCGGTCCCCCGGTCGGTCTCATCCAGCTCGGCCATCAGCTCCAGCTGGGGCAGTACCACCGGGGTCACCACCAGCTGGGCGATCCGGTCGCCGGGGTGGATGGTGTAGGGCTCCTCAGACAGATTGGTGAGCCCCACCATGATCTCACCCCGGTAGTCGCTGTCAATGACACCCACCCCGTTGGACAGGGAGATGCCGTGCTTGATGCCCAGCCCCGAGCGGGCAAACACCAGAGCCACATACTCCGGCCCCGGCAGGGCGATGGCAATGCCGGTGGGGATCTTCACCAGCTGCCGGGGTGCGATAATGATATCTTCCTCGATGCAGGCAGACAGGTCCATACCGGCGGAGCCGGCGGTGGCCCGGCTGGGCCAGGGCAGCTCCCGGCCGATTCTGGGGGACACCGCTTTGATTCTCAGCTTCATCTATGGTTACTCCACATCTCGATAATAAAGACCACGGGTGTACTCGTTGGGGCTCCAGCTGCCCTGCTCCAGATAGCGCCGGGTCACCTGGACGCACTCGTCAGGGGTTTCGGTGGTGAACAGCAGCCGCTGGGCCCACAGGCCGATGCGGCGGTAGTCGGCGGCCTTGTCCGCCAGGAAGAGCTTCTGGGAGTTGAGCAGCTCGTTGCGGCAGCCGGGGGCCTTCACCACCGGGAACTTGGCGCCCTTCCGGTCGGTCAGAATGTTGGTGCCCTGGCAGCCCTGCTTGCAGTCGCCGGTGCGGTTTTGAATGATGCAGTTCTCCATGATCATCAGGGGGAGCCGGCCGTAGGTGATGAGCTCCGTGTCCAGACTCTTGGAGATATCCCGGATCTGGGGGAACTTCAGCTCAAAGGACAGGGTGAGGGAGGAGAAGCCCAGACGTTTATATTCTTTCACAGCCTGAGCGTTATAGACCTCCAGACCGAAATCGCCCCGCAGGTTGAAGCCCAGTTCCTTAGCGACCTGGATCATGCCCAGGTTGCCCACCAGGGCGTCGGTCACCCCCAGGTCCTTCACCTTTTTCAGGTTCTCCACCATCTGGGGGAACTCCCGGTCCCAGGCAATGCGGGGCAGGATTACCCCGATAGAGGTGCCCGCCGGGGCGTTGGCTTTCTCCGGATGGGCGGCCAGTTCCTCCAGGGGGATATACACCATGGCGGGGCCCAGGTCCAGCAGCTCCTGGGTGACCTGATCCGCGGAGCGCACCGAAATGGTGAGAGCGGGGGCCTCCCGCCGGTTCTCATACCGGGCGCCGGGGTGGTATTCGCCGGTGCGGCGCTGGGGCAGCTGTTCCCGCTGCTTTGTGAGACCGTCCAGGGCATCCCGCCGCAGGGCATTGAGGGTGGACAGGGGGAGGGACAGACCGTCCTCCACCAGCACCCGCATCCGCTCCGCCCGATAGGGGGTACCACCGGTGCGGGCAAGCTGCTTCTCCACCGCGTCGGCCGTCAGGGGACGGGTGCGGGCCTCCTCGGGTACAGGACCCTCCACTGTGGATACCCGGCCCTCGGGGTCCTTCACGCCCACATGGGCAGGCTCGCCAGGGCGGAGCATGGCATAGAAGGTGACGGGCACCCGCTGGGCCTCGCCGCTCTGGTAGGTGTTGCGGGCGGCGGCGAAGAGCTCCTTGGGCTCCTTGGTCTCCTCCCGTACGCCGAACATATGGCTCCCCTGCTGGTCCAGGTAGTAGCCCTGAGTAAAGCCCTGGCGGGAGAAGGCGGCCTGAAGCTGCTCCATCTCCTGGGGGGTGGGCTCCCGGTCCTCATGGATGGCCCGGGAGAAGATGCCGGTGACCACCGCCACATACTCGGGCCGCTTCATCCGGCCCTCCAGCTTGACGCATTTTACCCCCATCTTCCGCAGCTGGCGCAGGTAACCCGCCAGAGACAGATCCTTCAGGGACAGGGGGTAGGAGTCCGCCTTGCCCTCCCAGCCGTATTTCAGCCGGCAGGGCTGGGCGCACAGGCCCCGGTTGCCGGAACGTCCCCCGATGACGGAGGAGAGGAAGCACTGGCCCGAGTAGCACATACACAGCGCTCCGTGGGCAAATACCTCGATCTCAATGGGGGAGTGCTGGCAGATATATTCGATCTGGTCCCGGGACAGCTCCCGGGAGAGCACCGCACGGGTCATGCCCAGATCGGCCACCATCTTCACGCCGTCCAGATTGTGGACGGTCATCTGGGTGGAGGCGTGGATGGGCAGATCGGGGGCTACCTGGCGCACCATCCGCAGTACGCCCATGTCCTGCACCAGCACCGCGTCGGCTCCCAGGGTGCTGGCCTCCACGGCAAAGTCGGCGGCCTGAGGCAGCTCACGGTCGGTGAGCAGGGTGTTGAGGGTCAGATACACCTTGGTTCCCCGCACATGGCAATAAGAAACCGCCGCCGCAAATTCCTCCCGGGAGAAATTCTTCGCGTTGCGGCGGGCATTAAAATCTCCGTATCCCAAATAGACGGCGTCCGCGCCGTTCTGTACAGCCGCCGCCACGGCCTCCATGGACCCGGCGGGGGCGAGCAGTTCCAACATACGACCCCTCCCGGAGCAGGGGGGCAGAACGCCCCCCGTTTCCTTACTTCTTGTTTTGCAGCTTGAAGATCTCCCGTTTGGCCTCAGAGAGCTCCATCTTCAGCTTGGTGGCTTCCTCCAGATATTCCTTCAGCTGGCGGCGCAGATTCTCTGCCGCCTCCACCTCTTTAAAATATTCGTCGGCAATGTTCACCGCCGCCAGGACGGCACCGTCCACCAGAGAGACGCGGGCGCCCTCCATGACCTCCCGCACCTTTTCGTCCACGTGGGCTGCCACCTTCTCGGTATAGCCGGCGTCCTCGGTGCCCACCAGGGTGTACTCCTGCCCGGCAATGGTAACGGCGACGCGGTTTTTCATGCAAACCCCTCCTGACCATAATAATTTACAATATTATATCACATCCAGCCCTGGAAGAAAAACAAATTCTTCGTGAATTTTCGCGGGGACACAAAGGGCCCGTGGGCGGAATGGATTCATTCTGCCCACGGGCCTTAGCCCTTTATCCTTTGAACTGCACCGCAGAGATCTGGATGTCCACCGTACCGCCTGTGCCGCTGGCGGGGGAGATGTCCACGCCGAAGCGGGGCTGGTTATCCCCGCCGCTCTCCAGCGCCTCAAAGGTACGGGTGGCGGTGGCTCCGGCGGGAATCTGAGTTTCCAGCATATCCCGCCCGTTTTCTTGCAGGTAACCGGCCTGGAACAGCAGGGGCTGGGTACCGTTGTTGGTGACGGTGACGCTGAGATAGCGGCCATTGGCGCCTATGAAGGAGATATCTCGTTCAAAATCGCTGCCCGAGCGGTATTCGGTATCCTCCAGCACATGGATGCCCATTTTCTGCTCCGCAGGCTCCACCTCGCCGAAGGGGCCTACCTGCTCCCCCGCCCGGTCCAGCGGCAGCTTGTCCCAATCCTGCTCCATTCCGCCCACCACGATGACCGAGCCGCTCTGTTTGCTCTTGCTGCTGTTCATCAGACCGCTGGCCCAAATCCCCAGGGCCAGGATCCCCACGGCCACCAGCCCCAACACCACCGGCAGAAGGTGCCGCCGGCCTTTGTGGGCCTGTACCGGCTCCGGCTCTTCCGTCAATGCCGCCGGTTCCGGAATCTCTTCCGGGACCTCCGCTCCTCCCACACCGTATACCAGCTCATCCAGCGACACCTGGTACAGCTTGCCCATCTGGATCAGGTTATCCAGGGTGGGCATCCCCGTTCCGGTTTCCCACCGGGAGATGGCCTGCCGGGATACGTTCAGCCGCTCCGCCGCCTCGGCTTGGGAAAGCCCCCTGGCCTTCCGGGCTTGGGCCAGTCTTTCTGTCAAATCCATGTTTTTTCACCTCAACAGCGCAGCGTATGCAGGAGTTAGTACCTCTCATTCTACTGTTCTTTTCCCTATTCCGCAACCCGCCTGAATCTGGTAAGATTCGGGGCGTTACCCGTTGAACTGTACCGCGGAAATCTGAATATCCACCGTTCCGCCCCCGCCGCTGCCGGTGGAGATGTCCACGCCGAAGCGGGGCTGAATGGCTGCACTGCTCTCCAGCGCCTCAAAGGTGCGGGTGACGGTTGCCCCGGCGGGGATCTGGGTGGCGAGCATATCCCGCCCCGTGGCATACAGGTGCCCGGCCTGGAACAAGAGCGGCTGGGCGCCGTTGTTGGTCACGGTGATGCTGACATAGCGGCCATTGGCGCCCACAAAGGGGATGTCCCGGCTGAAATCGCTGCCCGAGCGGAACTGGGTCTCCTCCAGCAGCATGATGCCGCCTTTTCGGGCGTCGGGCTGGACCTCGGCAAAGGGCCCTGCGGTCTTTCCCGCCTGATGCAGCGGAAGGGAATCCCATGCAGACGCCCCGGTACCCGGTTCCACCGTAATGCCGCCCCCATCGCCCCGGCCCAGCACGACGGTCGTTTCGCCTCCGTCCCAGGTGATGGGTACGTCCAGCAGGTTGGCGATGGTCCGCAAGGGCAGGTAGGTGGTGCCGCCCCCTGCCTCGTCGGTGTAGACGATGCTGGAGGGGACGGACTGCCCGCTCTCTGTGTTCACGCTGTCGCCCGCCGCGAAGATGGCCTTACCATTCAGCTGGAGTCCCACGGGGCTGAACTGCACCAGGCCGGAGGCGGCCAGGGCGGTGGTGACGCAGCCCATGGTCAGGACCGTGGCCAGGACGCCGCTTAAAAACGGAATGACAGGACGTTTCTTGTTCATATAATACCCTCCTAACTTTTTGCGTTGATGTTCCTTCCTGCGATGCAGGCTCCATCGCCTCCACCGCGCCAACATCGTAGTGCACGGGCCGTTATTTGTAAACCATTTTCCCGTTGCAGCGGGGGCAACGGAGCGTTGCCCCACATTTTGCGCGGCTTTTTAAGGGAAACAGACTGTTTGCTGAGGAAATGCAAATAAAAATCCCATGAACGAAATCCGCGGATTCCGCTCATGGGATCGAATAGATTGAGGTCAGAAGCGCAAGACCCGGCACAGCCGCAGGACCATGATCAGGTCAAACAGCAGAAAGAGAGCGCCGGAAATGCGGGTGGAAATAAGAAAGAGGTGGGTGGGTTCCGCCGACTTGATCCAGGGACTGCGGCTGATCCGCCAGAGTTCCCACATTGCGCCCGGACAGATCAGACTGACCAGACCGGCCAGCGCGAGGACGATTACAACCAGCCATTCAAACACGCCCATCCTAGATTACCTCCTTTATAACCGGGCCCCGCAGTGGGGGCAAATACCTTCCGCGCCCACGTCCCGCTCCCGAAGCCGCCCGCCGCAGCGGGGGCAGCGGCAGAAGCGCCAGGCGATGAGTACCATCAGCAGGATCATCACGCCGAGCAGGAGGAACACCGCCCAAAGGGGCAGCAGATCCTTCAGGAACAGGACCAGCAGCCCAGCCGCGGCCAGAATCCGCAGGCAGGTCCAGCCCACCCGGCAGAGGGGGGCTTTTTGTCCGGGGGAGGGC
>NZ_NFIB01000013.1:0-81365 GCF_002159385.1 Flavonifractor sp. An52 | reverse complement strand
CCATTTCTTTCCAAAATAACACTCCTGTGGACTCGCGCCCGTGAACCTGGACCTGTTTCTCCCGTGAAGGTGGACTCACCCCTACCGTTTCCTTGGACTCAGAGGGGCGAAATATACACACAACATATTGTCTATGTCGAAAGAGGGGAGCATACTTGAATTTCCGGGGACTGAAAAAGGTTTGCCTGGTTCTGGAGAACTGTGAAGAGATCGTCCTGACACCGGATGAAGTTATAAGATTCCGGATCTGCGGTATCAAAAAGGAAGTCATCTATGCGTCTGGCAGCGTCATTGAACACCAGAGCTGCGAGGAACTGTTCCTGGAACTTTCCCCACGAGCAGACCGGCATTACGACTGGTACGGAGAGACAAGTGAGGAGCGTGCATTCCAGCGGTTGGCCCGTCCGGATCTGACAAATGTGGAACTTACCTATGAAGATGGTACCACCCTTTATGTGGCCATGCCCTGGGATAACGGTGAGAATGAGTGGACAAACCGCCTTCAGACCTCCTTCCGAACGAAAGCGGGAACAATGCAGATCTTGATAAGCAGGAGCGGCAATGTGTCTGAGCTCCTTCCGGAAGAATAAAGAATCATCCCAGCGCTCCCTTCTTGCCTGGGGCGAAGTAGTGTGTTATGCTGAGGCAAGGAGGGGTGGCTATGTATGCCAAACAGCCTAAAAAACTTCTGATTATAAATATTCTGGACATCCTGCAGAGGTATTCCGATGAGAAGCACCGACTCAGCCAGCGGGAGATCGGCGATCTGCTGCGCAGCCACTATGGGATGACGGCAGACCGCAAGGCCATCAAGCGCAACCTGATGGACCTTCTGGAGTATGGTTTCGGGATTGAATATACGGAGAAACCCCGCAGCCGCTTGAATCCCGGGACTGGACGGCTGGAGGAGAATGTGGTCCTGACGGACTTCTATCTGACGCGGGAATTTACAGACGCGGAATTGCGGTTGCTGATTGACAGCCTTCTGTTTTCCCAACATCTGCCCCGCAGTCAATGCAATGCGCTGGTAGAGAAGCTGAAAGGACTGTCCAGCCAGTATTTTCGCTCCCATATGAAGCATATGAGCAAAATACGGGAGGACCAGACTGATAACAGACAGTTATTTCTAAACATAGAATTACTGGACGAGGCAATTGAAAAGAGGAAAAAGGTCGCGTTTCATTATCTGGAGTATAGAACAGATAAGCGGCAGTATCCCCGTATCCGCTCTGACGGCAGTGTGAGAGAGTATGTGGTCAGCCCCTATCAGATGGCAGCCAAGGAGGGCAAATACTACCTCATTTGTAACTCCGACCAATATGATGATGTGGCCAATTACCGTATGGACCGCATCTGTGACCTGATCATTTTGGAGGAGAGCGCCCGAGCCTTTGAGACCCTGAAAGGTGCGGGCGGCTGTGCCCTGAATTTGGAAGACTATATGAAGCGCCACGTCTATATGTACGCCAGCGGTGACGGCATGGCCAGGCTGCGGATTGCCCCCTTCCTGGTCAGCGACGTGATCGATCTTTTCGGAAAGGATGTCACCTTCTCCGATGAAAATGATGACGGCATCACCGTCACGGTGTATGCCAATGAGATGTCGATAGAACAGTTCGCCAAGAGCTATGTTCCCCATGTGACCATCCTGGGCCCGGAGGCTCTGCGGGTAAAGGTAAAAGGGATGCTGGAACAGGCCCTGGAAGGGTATCGATAAAGTGCGGAAGAAGGGAAAGCAAAATGGATCTGGAGAAGTATTTTGATTGGGAAAAGATCAAAGAGGCAGAGCCTGCGCTGTGCCGTGACTGTGACAGTCTGGAAGAAGCCATTTCGAGGTGCGTCGAACTGCACGATCTGTTTTCCCTTTGGCGGTGGGCACAGGCGTATGAGCGGGGTGCTATGGAAGGTGCGGACGACCCCAGACATTCTACCTTCCCGGACTTGAAAAAATATCATGGAAGCTGTGTGCTTTCCAGCAAGAGCTACAACGGAAATCCCGCATTAAAAAAAGCCATGCGCGACCATTTCTGCCCGGATGGTTTTTTGGAAGGGGATGGATACGAGGCAGATACGCTCACCGTGCTGTTCGTGTTTCGGGAGTCCAACATCAGTGATGATGTAACATTGGAAGATGGTCAGATCACGCTAAAGCAAGCGGACGGCACTGATAAAGCCTGGTTGAAGAAACAATGGGACAAAGTCGAGGGATCTGAACGTAAAGATCCATATGTCAGTTTCATGGAACAATATGTCAGTTTCATAGAACAGCATATCCAATCAGCAAAAGCCGACTATACATCGATTGAACGCATCGCAGCCATGAACCTGAACAAACGAGGCGGATTCGGAACATGCGGGTATGCCCGCCTCCGTCACTACGCAGAAGTATATAAACTGTTCATCGGACGCGAGATTGCCATCATAGACCCCGGAGTCATCATCTGTGGCGGCACTTTTGGCACAGTCAAGGAGCTTTTGCCAAATGAACTGGCAAATCGCGTAAAAGTCTGGGACTGCTATCACCCCAGGTCCCGGAGGGATCAGGATGCAGGCCAGATCAAGAAATGGGTATTTGAGGGCAGCTGCAGAGACGCATAATAGGGAAAAATGCAGCATTTCCAAGAAATCTTAGAATAGTCCAAAGATGCAGGAGGCGTTTTTATGGATTGGGTGAATCAGTATTGGAGTCCGGAAGAGCGATATCTTGTTTCGTTGGACTGCCAAAACATCCCTGCATCGATTGCGCATGGATGGGTCGGGCATCAGTTTTCCTGTTATACGATCGATTGGGAACGCAAAGATTCTGTGGAGCTTTCGGTGGTTTTTACCGCACTCAATCAGGATAAACGACGTTCATGTGACTCCGGTATGTGCATACCAGTGCGTGTGGTCGGAAATCTGAATGTCACGGAAGAAACCATACCCAGTATCTTGGATCTCTGCCGGCAGTCTGAAGAATGTAAAGATTCGATATGGCTGGTCGTATGTGCCGATAGTCCCAGCACATTGGAGGATATATACCGCACTTGTTTTCTCTTCTATACCGGGACACTTAGTATCGCACCTTTTGATGCCATGGATATCCGTGAGGCTATGGGAGCCGCTCTTTCCTCCAAAATCCAAGTCCTCACTTCCGGACCATATTTAAGCTCAGAAAATGACCTGTCTCTTCCGGAAGATGGCCGCTTTGTTCTGTGCAATGCGCATACCGGAGATATCCCAGAGTCATGGGGACTGGAGGATCAGGGGAAACTCGTAGACACTCAGTACAGCAAGTTGGCTGTGGAACCTGCGTTTTTTCTCAATATGACGCTCTTTTGTTGTCCTTTTGAATATCATCGGATCATTTATACCAAAGAGATCCTTGGAGACGGGAGTGGTCTCTCCAACCAAGAGGATAAAGATCCTTCCGCTTTTGATGATATTTTCTGATACTTTCCATGGGCGCTCTGGATAGACAAGCAAGATTGAGCAGTGCAGTGTTAAACCAGCCTTGAAGCTGTTTGGGATGGTGACAGCCTGGACTGGAAGGAGATCCCGGCGGACGAGATCACCCAGCGGGTGGTGAGCCGGGTGTGCCCCGGGTCTATCGTGCTCTTCCACAATGCGGCCATCCACACGCCAGAGGCCCTGCCCGGGATCATCCAGTCCCTGCTTCAGGAGGGGTACACCTTTGTGCCCATCTCCCAGATCATCCTGCCGGGAACGTGCGGCACAGACTATACCATCGACCACACCGGCCGGCAGCAGCCCTGCCAGAGCTGAGCGGCGGATGGGCGGAACGTATGGGAGACAGAAAACAGGGGAGCTTGCTGCAATATGCAGCAAGCTCCCCTGTTTATAAACTGTGGGAGAGCTATTACGTCAAAGACCGGTCCATAATGTCTGATGAAATTTCAAACTGGATATCCTGGGCGGTCTGGCCGGCGGCGTTCTCAGTCTTGAGTTCAGGCGGAATCACAAGTCCCTCGTCAGGACCTCTTCCGTACAATTTATATGCCTCAAGGTTGGGGCATTGTGTCAAAGGCGTCAGGTCCAGGGGGCGGGACACGCCGTCCAGAGAGATGGCCCGCAGCTTGGAAAGGGTGCTGAGCGGGGTCAGATCTGCGCCGGCGGTATCCATAGACAGATATTCCAGATTGGGCAGATTGGTAATGGTGTCCAGGGAGGGGGAGAATGCTACGCCATCGCCGTCATAATCATGGAACTCCAACAATCTTAGGCTGGGCAGCGTGTTGTTGACCTCCAGAAGGGCGGTCCCATCGATGCTGACTACTCTGATCTCTTCCAGGTGCTTCAGCTGGGAGATGTCCAGAGTCATATTGCCCTGAGTGTAGAGGTTCAGAGAAACCAGAGATTCCTTTTGCTCCAGAAGGGTCAAGTCTGTGCCTGGAGCCACTTCTATATCCAAATACGTCAGATTGGGCATCTGATTTAAAAAGTCCACATGGTCCACAGAGGGAGAACTGTTTCCAAGATCATCAAAACTGAGCCACTGGAACTGGGAAGATGCTTCAAACGTATCCAGCAACGCGCCGTCCTCCACCACAGGCCCATCAGCGGTAGGGTCCCAGCTTTCGGAAATACCTTCTTCTGTTACATGGAGGAAGTGGATAAATTCCACATCGCTGGGGTGGATGGGGCCCTCCGGCTTGTCGATGATAATGCGGATATTCTGCTCAAAGACGGGGTCAATGAAGGTGAGGGTGGGCTCATGGAGGGCCAGTCCTACGCCGCCCACCAGCAGGCCGCCCGCCGCCAGCCCGGCAACCAGCTTGAGTTTGAAGGCCCCGGACGCAGCCGACTTGACGGCGGTCCCCGCCGCGGCCTTTCCGCCTGCTGCCGAGGCCGCCGCCGTTGTGCCTCCGGCTGTCTGGGTCCCGGCTGCCGCGGCGGCGGTGGCGCCTGCCGCCCCGGCGGTCCCCAACCCGGCGGTGACAGCCTGCCAGGTCTGGGAAAAGACGGTGGGGTCGGGCAGTTCCCCGGCAAGGCAGGGGAAGAGAAGTCCAATGGGGGCCAGGGTGTGGAGCCGGATGCCGTCCCGCTCCTCCAGCGCCAGCACGTCCTCCTTTATTTGGAAATATAGTGGTACAGCCGCATCAGGGTGGTGATGCACTGCTCCCGGCTGTAGGACAGGGAGGGGGCAAACCGTCCGCCGCCCACGCCGTTCATAACGCCGCACCCCTGAATGGCCCCTGTGGCCTCCAGTGCCCAGGGGGAGATCTCCGCCCGGTCGGTGAAGTTTGCTTCTGCCGCCGGCAGGTGTTTGGACATACTCTGAGCCAGTCGGGTGAGCATGACCGCCGCCTGCTCCCGGGTCAGCGGGTCATTGGGATGGAAGCTGCCGTCGCCCACGCCGTTTACAATGCCCAGGTAGGCGGCCTTCTCCACGTCCTCATCCTTGGTGTCGGAGAAGGAGACACGGCCCTGCACCGGGCTGCCGGTCACCGTCTCATAGAAGCGGACCACCAGGGCGCAGATCTCCTGACGGGTGGCAGTCTGGGTGTAGCCGGTCTGAAGCTCAAAGGGCACCACACCCAGCTGGATGGCCTCCTGGACAGAGGCTGCCGCCCAGTCGGATGGCTTGGAAGCGTTGTCGGGCTGGGAGAAAAAGTCCACCTGGTAGGTGAAGTCCACCGCCTTGCCGGAGCGGTCCTTCAGGCCGTCGATGGTGACCTGGTAAACACCCTCATACTTGGTCACCCCGTCGGGCCGGAAGATGATGCAGTTGCCCACGCCGGAGGTTTCCACATTGAGGTAGCGGCCGGAGGCGGCGGGGGTATAGCTGTCCTTGCCGTCCAGGGTCCAGGTCTTGCCGTCGCTCTGGCGCACCAGAGTGACTACAAGGCCGGATTGGGTGGGCACCTGATAATCATCGGGGTTAAGCACCACGCTCCAGGCGGTGTTGGCGTCAAAGCTGTCCAGGTAGTTGGGGAAGTTGCCCGAGGCGGGCCAGCCGATAAAGTCATAGTCGCAGCCGCTGCCGCTGGTGTCGGTGACCTTCTCGGTTACAAAGTCGCGGTAGATACTGTCCAGGTTCTGGGCGTAGCCGAAGCCCACCCGGCCCAGCTCGGGGTTGAGCTGCCAGCGGCGGTGTCCCACCCGGGCCACGTTGCTGGCATCGCTGTCCTGCATAAACATATCCACCGACTCCAGCAGATCCATGCCTGCCGCAATGTTGCTGGTGGAGGTGGCCTCATAGGCCTTTTGATAGAAGCTGTTGTCCATATCCGAAGGCTTGCTGGGGGTATGGTTCAGACTGCCCAGGTGGGCCAGCAGTACCGCGCCATACTGGGCGTTTTCGCTCAGACTGTCGTCCAGCTGAACCTGAGGTACACCGGCCAGCCGCCGCAGCACATTCAGACGCTGGGCAGCGGCCTCCAGGGCCTGGTGATCCACCGCGCCGGTGGCATAGGGAGCGTGGATGGAGGGTTCCTCCGTCAGAACGGGGTTGGGAAGAGTGCTGGAGGCCTGATTTAGCAGCTGGACGATCTCTTCCTTGCTCAGTTTTTCCAGCGTGGTGGAGCCGCTGTGCCGCAGTTCGGTCCGCTCCGGTTCCTCAGTGGGCTGGGAGACCGTTCCGTCAGGCAGCAGGACCTTTACCCCCTCCAGCCGGACCGGGGCCCACGCTTGATTGGCGTAGTCCATGTCCAGGCTGGTGTCGCCCCACACCCAGAGGGAGCCGTCCGACTGAATGGCGGCGCCGTTGTTGTTGAGGCCGCTGCTGACAAATACCACATTGTCCAGGATCTTCTCCGGAGTGCCGGTGGTGGAAGAGGTAGTGCCGTTGCCCACCCCTCCGGTCAGGCTATCCCCCCAGGACCACAGGCCGCCCTGGGCGTCAATGTAGGTAAAGACACCTGCGTTGGTGGCAATGCTCTGCTGCTGGATGGAAACTTGCTGAGTGCTTTCAGCTGCCAGCGCCCCGGGCATGGCCCCCACCAGGAGGGCTGCCGCGCAGAGGGCGGAGAGCAGCTTTTTGGGTAACTGGATCCGTTTCATCAAAATTCCTCTCTTTCTTTTTTAGGTAGCGCTGCGGTACAGGAAGGTGCCGGCGGCGGAGGGCAAGGCAGTCAGTTTGTTTGAATCTCCTGCCGGTCCGGCAACCAGATCCCATGGAAAGGAAGCGCCTGCGCCTCCGCCGCTCCAGCCTGTGCGAGCTTGCCGCTCACGACAGTAAGAGCATTGGGGGAGGGGCGCGGTTTTATTTTTTGCGATCTTTTTTTCAGAAAATTTGAAACCCGACTTTGCGCATAAAAAGAACCAGACTAGCGGATAACTGGCCTGGCTCTTAAGTTGAGAAAGGAAATTTTATTGCTGAATAGCGGCTCTCAGCTTTTCTATGGTTTTCTTGACGGATTTTTTGGGGATGGAGGCGGTGATGCCTTCCAGGTCCCGCTCCTTGCCGCCCACGGAGCCCACGCCGATCTGCACCCAGCCGGACACCACCAGGGTGCTGCCCTGGTACTCGATCTTGATGTAGTGCATGGCGGTCATGAGACCGGTTCCTTTTTTCCACACCACTTCCCGGTTGTAGTCGATCTCCCGGTAATCGTCGGCGATCAGGATATCGCGCACCATCTGGTCCACGACCTGAGGGGGCCGATGAAAGTCGATTCTCACAGTTGTTCTGGCCATACACGAAAACTCCTCTCTTTTTCCATTGCTTTTCGGCAGCAGCCGACAGACTTTCCATTATTATAGTACATCAGGAACAATGTGGCAAGGATGGAAGAGAGGACTAAATTAAAAACGGCCTGCGCCTCAGGGCGCAGGCCGAAGGAGTTGCGTACAGGAGCGGGGCAATCCACACATTACCGCAGGCTCTCTGCCTTTTCCTTAATAAAGTGGCTCAGCCAGGAAGCCGTCGCCTTGTTTTCCAGGGCGAAATCGATGGTGGCCTCCAGGAAGCCGCACAGGTTGCCGGTATCGTACCGGCGGCCCTCAAAGTCCACGGCTACCATCCGGCTCTTGCGGCAGAGCTCCCGCAGACCGTCGGTGAGCTGGATCTCGCCGCCGTAGCCCGGCTTCAGGTTCTCCAGAATGTCGAAGATCTGGGGGGTGAGCACATACCGGCCCAGGATGGCGTAATTGGAGAACATCTCCTGGGGGGTGGGCTTCTCGTTCATGTCGGACACGTCGAAGATCCGGTCCTCCAAAGCGGAGATCTTCACAGAGGAGTAGCGGGAGATGGCCTCGGTGGACACCTTCTGAACGCCCACGGCGGAGGCGCCATATTTCTCGGCTCCCTCGATCAGCTGGAGGGTCACCGGCTTTTTGGCCCGCATGATGTCGTCGCCCAGCAGCACGGCAAAGGGCTCGTCTCCCACAAAGCGCTTGGCCCGGTAAATGGCGTGGCCCAAACCCTTGGTCTCCTTCTGGCGGACATAGAAGATGTTGGCCAGATCGGCGGCCCGGCGGACCTCCACCAGCTCCCGCTCCTTGCCGGCCTGGAGCAGACGGGTCTCCAGTTCGGGATAGTAGTCGAAGTAATCGTCCATGGCGGACTTGGCCCGGTTGGTGACGATGAGGATGTCCTCGATACCGGAGGCCACCGCCTCCTCAATGATATACTGGATCACAGGTTTGTCCACCATGGGAAGCATTTCCTTGGGGACAGTCTTGGTGGCGGGGAGCATCCTTGTCCCCAGACCAGCGGCGGGGATGACGGCCTTGCGGACTTTCATGGGGAATCCTCCTTGTCTGTTTGTAAAACTGAGGGCGTCGCCTCAGCGGGCAGCCAGGCGGCGCTCCGGGATCATGGTGCGGAAGTAGCGGATCTTAGGCAGGGCCAGCAGCAGCACGGAGCCCAGCACATAGCAGGCCAGAGCCTCGCCCACCACAAAGGTCCACATATTGAAGGTATAGGCGGCCCAGAAAGCGCCGTTGAGGGCGCCCGCCTCCGCCCAGGCCCACATGGGTGGCAGCAGCAGGGCGTTCATCACGATGGGGGGCAGAGCGGCCAGATACCAGCGGGGCATCTTGGTGCTCAGAAAAGCGGCGATGGCAGTGGCCAGGGTGCCTACGATCATGTCAATGGGACCGTAGGGAGAGAGAATATTGGTCAGCAGACAGCCCAGCGCCAGACCCGGCGCGGTGGCCGGGAACAGGAACGGCAGCACGGTGAGGGCCTCTCCCAGACGGACCTGAACAGGCCCGAAGGTGAGCTGAAAGATGTTGCCGAAATAGCACAGGACGAAGTAGACGGCGGCCACCATAGCGGCCAGGGTAAGATCACGGGTGGTAGATTTGCGCATACTAAGTTGGAACCTCCATTTTCGTATTTAGAGAACGGCGGTGAGTCCCGCCGAACGAACGCGGCATTGCCGCGCTTGGACCGGGTGTGGAAACCAGTCGGTCACATTCTAGCACAATCCCTGTGGAAAGGCAAGGGAAGGCGGCCTTCCCGGCGCTGATTTACAGGACCGGAAGAACCTGCTATACTGGTCAAAAAGACAAAGGAGGAAGCAGAATGGAACGATCCGCCGCGCAGGACCGCCGGAAGGCGGTGGAGCAGATGCTGGAGGAAGCAGGAGGGCCGGTGAGCGCCACGGCGCTGGCCAGACGGTTCTCGGTGAGCCGCCAGATCATCGTGGGGGACGTGGCTCTGCTGCGGGCTGCCGGGGCGGATATCGTGGCCACCCCCCGGGGCTATGTGCTGGGACGCCGCCCTGCCGGAGTGGAACGGCGGGTAGCCTGCGTCCACGCTCCGGAGGAGATGGGGGCCGAACTCAACGCCATTGTGGACGCCGGGGGCGAGGTGGCCGACGTAATTGTGGAGCATCCGGTCTATGGCCAGCTCACAGGCATATTGGGGGTGCGTTCCCGATATGATGTACAGGAGTTTCTCCGCCGGGTGGCGGCGGACAGCGCCAGACCCCTGTCTGATCTGACGGGCGGTATCCATCTGCATACAATTCGGTGTAAGGATGAAAAAACGTTCCAAAGGATACAGAATTCCCTAGAAAAAGCGGGGTTTTTGCTGGATATGTAAATATAGAATAGATGTTAGACGAAAGTTATGTTAAATCTGCCGAAAAAGTATTGCCAAATTGTGAATAATGGTGTATCATAGGGTACGAATCCTAGGGTTGGGGAGGCTTTTGGGATTCGAAATTATAAGGGAGGGTTATTATGAACTCACCACGAATGCAACGCTTCGGAAGAATTCTGCTGGTCGTCTTTGCCTTGGCCTGTGTCCTGATGACGGTCGCCTGCGCAGAAGGCGAAGAGGTCCAGAGCAAATTCTTCGGCACCCCCTGGTCCCTGTTGCCGCCTGTTGTCGCAATTGTTCTGGCACTGATCACGAAGGAAGTCTACTCGTCCCTGTTCATCGGTATCGTGGTAGGTTTCCTGCTGCAGGCCGACTTCGATGTGGTGCTTACCATTGACCATCTGGTCAACGGATTTATTGGCAACATCGGCGGTAACGCAGGTATCCTCATCTTCCTGGTCATTCTGGGCACCATGGTGGCCCTGATGATCCGGGCCGGCGGCTCCAAGGCCTATGGCGACTGGGCCGTCAAGCACATCAAGACCAAATCCGGCGCTCTGTGGTCCACCTTCATCCTGGCCATCGTGCTGGGCGTGGACGACTACTTCAACAACCTGACCACCGGTAACGTGATGCGTCCCGTCGCCGATGGCCACCACATCTCCCGGGCCAAGCTGTCCTATATGTGCGACGCCACCGCCGCTCCCGTGTGTATCATGATGCCCGTCTCCTCCTGGGCCGCGGCTGTCACCGGCGTTATCAACAACGAGGAGCTGGGCTTCCAGATCTTCCTGCGGGCCATCCCCTACAACTACTATGCCATCCTTACCATGGTGTTTATCATCATGATGACCGCCCTGAATATCGACTACGGTCCCATGAAGAAGCATGAGGACAACGCCGCCAAGGGCGACCTGTATACCACCCCCGAGCGGCCCTATGCCGACACTGCCGAAATGAAGTTCAACCCCAACGGCATGGTGATTGACCTGGTGATCCCCGTGGTCATCCTCATCGTCTGCTGCGTGGGCGGCTTGCTTTATGCCGGCTGGCTGGGCGGCGGCGAGGGTATCTTGGATATGTTCGCCAACACCGATGCCTTCTTCGGCCTGCCCTTCGGCGCCACCATCGCTCTGGTCATCAATATGATCTACTTTGCTGTCCGCCGCTCCATGAAGTTTACCGAGTTGATGGACTGCCTGCCTGAAGGTTTCAAGCAGATGGTGCCTGCCATCCTGATCCTCTGCATGGCCTGGACCATCAGCGGCGTCACCCGGGATGGCCTGGGCGCCCCTGAGTTCGTGGCTGAGTTCGTGGAAACCCTTGGCCCCGGCCTGCATAACTTCCTGCCCGCCGTGGTCTTCCTCATTGCCTGCTTCCTGGGCTTCGCCACCGGCACCTCCTGGGGTACCTTCGGCATCCTGCTGCCCATCGTGCTGGAGATCTTCACCCCCGGCGGCTTCGACAACCTGACCGCCGAAACCCTGAACGAAGTGCCCATCCTGATGGTGGGCATCGGCGCCACTCTGGGCGGCGCGGTTATGGGCGACCACTGCTCTCCCATCTCCGACACCACCATTATGGCATCCACCGGTGCGCAGTGCTACCACCTGAATCACGTGGCTACCCAGATGCCTTACGCGGTCACCGTGGCCGCCATCGGCTTCGTCAACTACATTATCACCGGCCTGATTATCGATTATGTGCCTCAGGTCGTCTGCCTGCTCATTGCCGTGGCCTCCACTGTGGGCTTTATGCTGGTGGTAGGCAAGCTCAACCACTCCTTGAACCGTCACTCTCAGCGCGACTGAGCATGATGTCGGCAGACTAACTGAATCCGAAAAAATCACCCCCACCGTATGAGCGGCGGGGGTGATTTTTTGCTGCAAAAGACCAGAAAAACAAACCAAATAGGTTTAAAAGTGCAAACTGATGCGCGGTTCCGATCAAACACCCAAGAGGAAAGGATGTTTCTGCCCTTCAGAAAAGGATTTTATAGGAATAAAATGGAATAAAAAAGAAAAGTATATAGATTATATGCCCAAAAATACATACATCTTTCTGTGAGCCTCTACAAAAATATGCAAAATATCAAAAAAACATTGTCAATTTAATAACAATTTTGTTATGATACCTTTCGAGTCCTTGGGTTGGGGAGCTTTAGGATTCACCGATCTTATTAGGAGGGCTGATATGAATTCACCGCGTATCAAACGGTCTGGCAAGATTCTGCTGACCCTGTTTACCCTGATTTGCATCCTGGCAACGGCGGCTTTCGCCGAAGGCGATTCCACCGCTCAAATCGCGGCTTGGGGTACCATCGCATCCCTGCTGCCTCCCGTGGTAGCCATCATCCTGGCACTCATCACCAAGGAAGTGTATTCTTCTCTGTTCCTGGGCATCATCGTGGGCTGCCTGCTGTTCACCAACGGCAATCCCATTGACGCCATCCAGGATTTCGTGTCCCGCCTGTGCGGCAACGCCGGCGACAACATGGGTATCCTGATGTTCCTGGTCATCCTGGGCACCATGGTGGCCCTGATGATCCGGGCCGGCGGCTCCAAGGCCTACGGCGACTGGGCCGTCAAGCACATCAAGACGAAGTCGGGCGCTCTGTGGTCCACCTTCATCCTGGCCATCGTGCTGGGCGTGGACGACTACTTCAACAATCTGACTACCGGTAACGTGATGCGTCCCGTCACCGACGGCCACCACATCTCCCGGGCCAAGCTGTCCTATATGTGCGACGCCACTGCCGCTCCCGTGTGTATCATGATGCCCGTGTCCTCCTGGGCCGCGGCCGTCACCGGTATCATTGGCAACGACGAACTGGGCTTTCAGATTTTCCTGAAGGCCATTCCCTATAACTATTATGCCATTCTGACCCTGGTGTTTATCGTGGTTATGACCAGCCTGAACATCGACTACGGTCCCATGAAGAAGCACGAGGACAACGCCGCCAAGGGCGACCTGTACACCACCCCCGAGCGTCCTTTCGCCGGTGTGGAGGAAATGAAGTTCAATCCCAACGGAAAGGTCATCGACCTGGTGATCCCCGTGATCGTGCTGGTAGCCTGCTGCGTGGGCGCCATGATCTATGTGGGCTATCAGAGCGGCGGCACCGACCTTATCAGCGCTTTCGCCAACACCGATGCTTTCTCTGCTCTGCCTCTGGGTTCTCTGATTGCCCTGATCTTCACTATGATTTTCTTTATGGTGCGCCGCTCCATGAAGTTCACCGAACTGATGGACTGCCTGCCTGATGGCTTCAAGCAGATGGTGCCCGCCATCCTGATCCTCTGCCTGGCCTGGACCATCGGCGACGTGACCAAGGCTCTGGGCGCTCCCGACTTCGTGGCTGACATCGTCTCCGGCTTCGGCGACAGCCTGCACAACTTCCTGCCCGCCGTGGTGTTCATTATCGCCGCGTTCCTGGGCTTCGCTACCGGCACCTCCTGGGGTACCTTCACCATCCTGCTGCCCATCGTCATCCCGGTGTTCTCCGGCGGCGTGGCGGCTGCCGATCTAACTGCCGACCTGATCAACGGCAACGAGATGCTGATGATTGCCATCGCTGCCACTCTGGGCGGCGCGGTTATGGGCGACCACTGCTCTCCCATCTCCGATACCACCATCATGGCCTCCTCCGGTGCTCAGTGCTACCACCTGAATCACGTGGCCACTCAGCTGCCCTACGCGGTCACTGTGGCGGCGGTCTGCTTCGTCAACTATATCCTGGCTTCTTTCGTCCAGAACATGATCCTGAACCTGCTGATTGCTGTGGTTTCCATGGTGGTGGTGCTGGTCGTCATCGGCAAGGCCAACCACTCTATAAGTGTCCACTCTCAGCGCGACTGATTCCTTGCCAGTAGGCGGGAAGGAAGAAAAAAAGTCCGGCCCTCACAGAGGGCCGGACTTTTTGCTTACTTATCGGGTGATCCAGAAGAGATTGGAATCGGTGACAAAGTTGGGGACGCTGTAGAGGACCAGAGCCTGATCGATGCCGTTTTGCTGAATGTAGTCGGCAATGGACAGCTTGTAGTAACGCAGGTCGATCAGGTGGATCTCAGAGAAGTGGGGAGTCAGAAAGGGCACCAGGGAGTCGGCGTAGGAGTCCCGGATGATGAGCAGCTTAGGCTTGTCGGTATTGGGGGTCTTGACCACGCCAAGGGACTGGTTGCCGCCCAAAAACATAGAGTACTTGTCTTTGACGGAGAGGAAGGAGGTGTCGTACAGAGAGCGGGGCACCTCCACCTGATTGCCGGCGTTGTCATAGGTATAGCTGGTGACGGTAATACCGGTATCGGGCACATAGGTGGAGATGGTGTCGGGGCTCACCCAGCGCACGCCGGAGGAGGAGAATACCGTGCCGTAGAACTCAGTGGAGCGGATGGTCTCGGTGTAGGTGTCCAGGGGCACGGGAGTGAAGCCCAGGGCCTCTGCCAGGCCGGTGTAGCCGTAATAGGCGCCCAGGCTGGTCCAGTGGTGGTCAGTGCGGTAGAAGATGCTCTCATCCTTGTGCTCCCACAGGGGGCTGTACAGATCCGCCCAGGTGGCGCCGGGTACAGCCGCCTTGGCCTGGTCCAGCAGGTCGGTCTGGCTGGCATTGGGGGCCCCGTCGGGCAGCCGGCCGGCCCAGATGCAGGCCTGGGTGGGAATGAGAGAGAAAGTTACCGGGATATCCACATTTTCCACAAAGCTGTTCACATAATTTACATTCTCCGATACCTTGGCGGCGTCGGGCTGGTCAAGCCGGGTAATGAGGGTGTCCTGGTCGCAGAAATAGACATCGTTGTTCTCGTGCTTGCCCAGGATCCGCTCGCTGGAGGACTTCAGGGCAATCCACAGGTCCCGGCCCACAAACTGGTCGGTGGTGTAGGTCTCAAAGTCCTTCATGAACTGACCGCTCAACAAGCTGTCCACAGACAGCTTGGGCATCTGTTCCAGATTGCGGTTCTCCATTTCGGAGAACTCCCGGCTAGGAGTAGCGGCGTTGGCCACCAGGAACAGCCCGATAAAGGCACAGAACAGAGCGCTGATGAAGATGCAGTATTTTTTCGACATAATCAGAACCTCCAATCAGAAGCGGAAATAGAGGAAGGGATTGTAGGTGGCGTCCACCAGATAGGCGGTGGAAAGAATCAGACCGGCCAGCAACACCACCGGCAGCACCACTTTCATGGGCTTCTCCGGCAGCTTTTTCCACAGCTTGGTAGCCAGCGGAGTGGCGGCCACGGCGCCGATGATCAGCATGGGCAGGAAAGAGGTGAAGTAGTACGCCACGCTGGGGGAGGCCAGACCGGCTGGAGCAAAGCCAAACATGGCGGACAGGTAGGCGCCCATATGACCGAAATCCTCCACGGCAAAGATGGCCCAGCTGACCAGCACCAGGAACAGAGTGTAAATGTGCTGTACCACAGCGGGACACTTCTCCAGCAGCTTGCCCAGGAAGGCCTTCTCCAGAATGATGAGGGCGGCAAAGTAGAGGCCCCAGATCAGGAAATTCCAGCTGGCGCCGTGCCAGATGCCGGTGGCGGCCCAAACGACCAGCAGGTTGAAAAACAGCCGGGGCTTTTTCACCCGGTTGCCGCCCAGGGGGATATACAGGTACTCCCGGAACCAGGAGCCCAGGGAGATGTGCCACCGGCGCCAGAACTCGGTGACCGACTTGGAGATATAGGGGTAGTTGAAGTTCCGCAGGAACTCAAAGCCCAGCATCCGGCCCAGGCCCACGGCCATGTCGGAGTAGCCGGAGAAGTCAAAGTACAGCTGGAGGGAGAAGGCCACCACACCCAGCCAGGCGCCGGAGACGGTGAGCTGGTCGGTGGGCAGAGCCAGATAGACGTCCCACAGCTTGCCGATGTTGTTGGCCAGCAGCACCTTCTTGGCCAGACCCACCACAAACACCTGTACGCCGGAGGCAAACTGCTCCGGGGAGTGGGTGCGGTAGGTCATCTGGTCGGCCAGCTCTTTGTACTTGATAATGGGACCGGCAATGAGCTGGGGGAAGAGGGTAACGAAGGTACCGAAGCTGACAATGCTTTTCTGCACCTCCGCGTCTCCACGGTAGATGTCCACCGGGTAGGTCATGGTCTGGAAGGTGTAGAAGGAGATGCCGATGGGCAGCGTCAGGTTGAGCACCGGCATACCAACGCCGAAGTGCTGGAAGGTCGTGGCCACCAAATCCCAGTATTTAAAGAAAAACAGGATGGCCAGATTGAGGACCAGCGCCACCGCTACGGCGATCCGGGCGCCCTTGTCGTCGCCCTGCAATTTTCGCCGGGCCACGATCAGGCCGCAGAAGTAGTCCAGCACGATGGTGAAAATCATCAGCAGGATATACTTGGGTTCGCCCCAGCCGTAAAAGACCAGATTGACCACCAGCAGCCACAGGTTGCGCCATTTCAGAGGGGTAATGTAATAGACTAATAATACAATGGGTAGATATAGAAACAAGAAATACAAACTGGAAAAGACCAACTGCTCACCTTCTCTTTGTAGATTTCAGGAAAGACGCCCGGCAGGCTTGCCCTGCCGGGCGCTGAAATGATTATAATGGGTACGGCACCAGAGTGCAACTTCTATTCTACCCAAAAATGCGGATTATTTTGTGTAGCTGTTGAAAATGGTGACTGCGTCATCGGCGTACTCGCTGATGGCGAAGAGCACATAGTTGCCGTTGGTGACCAGCTTGTAGTTCTTCACCAGCTCATACTGCTCGGGCAGATACTGGGACCACTGGGCGTCCAGATCGGCCTGCCGCTTGGCAATACCGGCCTTCACGGTGTCCATCTTGCCGTCCTTCACCTCAGCGATAAAGAACTCGGTGGAGTGAACGCCCATCAGGGGCATCATGCACACATACTCCTCCAGGTCGGAGGCATTGATGCCGTACATGGCGAAGAGAGTGGCATCGTCCATGGCGGTCAGGTTGGGCAGGCTCAGCTTGGAGATGTCATTCCAGGTGGACTGGACGGCGCTGGTCTGGGGCTTGCTCTCCGGCGTGGGAGTGGGGTTCACCGTGGGCTTGGGGGTAGCGGTAGGCTTGGTGGTAGGCTTAGCAGTAGGCTGAGCAGAGGGCTCGGCGGAGGGCTCAGTGCTCTCCTCCACGGGAGCGGAGCTCTCGGGCAGAGCGTCGGGGCTCTCCTCGGTGACGGGGGCGGAGTCCTCGGGAGAGGGCATAACGCTCTCAGCCACGGGAGGGGTGGTGACGGTGTTGGGGGTCTCAGAAATGCCGTCGTTGCTGCCGCCGCCGCAGGCGGTCAGCATACCAAGGGTCAGCGTCCCGGCCAGAGCCAGGGCGAGAAAACGATGGTTCATAGGTGGATTCTCCTTTTCTGTTTTTTGTGATCGCTCTATTGGACGGCGGCGGCTGACAAAAAGTTCCCATGTTTCTGTAAAAAAACGCCCCCGCTCCGGCGGGGGCATTCGAGATTCCTTTCAGGCTGGGGCGGCGGGGGCGTCCATGGAATCCAGGGGCAGCACCAGCGTAAAGCGGGTGCCCACCCCCGGCCAGGACACCACCTCAAACCAGCCGCCGTGGCGGTCGGCGATCCACTTGGCAATGGACAGACCCAGCCCGGCGCCGCCGGTCTGCCGGGCCCGGCTCTCGTCGGTACGGTAGAAACGGTCAAAGATATGGGGCAGGCTTTGGGCGTCAATGCCCTGGCCCTGGTCGGCCACCGTCAGCCGGGCCAGGCCGTCCTTCCCCTGGACCGACAGGGTGATGCACCCCCCGGCGGGGGTGTATTTCAGTGCGTTGTCCACCAGGATGCGCAGGGCCTGCTTAATGAGCCCCTCGTCGGCCACCACCGGCACGGCACACAGCCATTTCCCCTCCAACTGATGGGTGTGGTCCAGCATCTGGGTCTCCCGCAGCACCTCGGCGGCCAGCTCGGACAGGTCGCACAGCTGGGGATGGAAGGGAACGGAGTCGTTGTCCCCCCGGGCCAGAAACAAAAGCTGTTCCACCAGCTGCTTCATGGAGTCAGCCTCCTGACGGATGGCATCGATGGCCTCCTGCCGGGTGGCAGGGTCGTCCTTGCCCCACCGGTCCAGCAGGCTGGCGTAGCCCTGGATCACGGCGATGGGGGTACGCAGCTCATGGCTGGCGTCGGAGACAAACCGGGTCTGGGAGCGGTAGGCCTCGTTGATCCGGTCCAGCATGGCGTTGATGGCCTGGGCCAGGGCTTTCAGCTCCTTTTGGGCGCCGGTCACCGGAATGCGCCGGTCCAGATGGCTGGCGTTGATTTCGTCCAGCTCTCCGGCCAGGGCCTGGAGCTCCTCCGGCGACATGGAGCCGCCCAGCCGGGTAGCTGCGGCGGCCAGATCCTGAATGGGCCGCAGGGTGCGGCGGATGGTGCCGGCGTTTTTGAACAGGTTGAGCACCAGGCTGACCAGCTGGCAGATCAGCACCACCCGCCCGGCAAAGACAAAGAGGGCGGCGGGGCGGGACAGATCCAGGGTGATAGCCAATTCCTGCCCCTGAACCTGGGTCACCAGGGTGTAGCTGGTGGGGCCGCCGGTGGAGAAAATCATCAGGGGAATGAGATGTACCGTTCCCGGATCAAACCAGCGCTGGTCCCCCTCAAGTGCCTGGGGGGAGGGAAGCCAGTGGGGGAGCAGGATACCGTTGGGGTCCCCTTCCGCTTCCGCTACGGAATAGCTGCCGGCGGACATCCATGCCGCGGCCTCCTCCGAGGGGGCGCCCTGCTCTTCCGCCAGAGCCTTCAGTTCCGCTGCCTGCCGGTCGGACCAGACAATGAGGCCGCCCCAGAACAACAGGATGAGCAGGATATCCAGCAGCAGATAGATCCCCAGCAGCCGGAAAAAGAGCCGGGCATTGAGCCGGGCCACGATGGAGGACTTGATGGGGCCGGTGGGCCGGGAAGTTCTGGCAGCCATGGCCTTAACCCCGGAGCCAGTTCAGCACTGGCTCCAGCTGGGGGGCGCTTACCCAGTCGGCGCCCCGTTTCATGGCCTCCAGGGCTTCACGGGACTGGGGATCGGTCTTTTTGGACAGAATGGCCTTCATCATGGCCATCATCATTTTATATTTTCCCCGGACTCGGGCGGGGGTATAGCCGCCCCGCAGATAGAAGAGAGGCAGTCCGTTACAGTGGTTGTCACCGGCCAGCTTGGCCGGATCGCACTCCGGCGCCATGCCCACAGCACAGACGGACTCCACCCGGAAGCGAGCGGCGGCCTTTTTCAGACCCTGGACCTTCCCGGCGCACAGCCAGCCCAAATAGAGTACCTGAGTCCCCTGGGGGAGCGTGCACGCCTTCAACTGGTGGAGGGGCAGGCCGGTCTGGTGGGAGAGCAGAGTGGCATACTGGGCGGTAAAGCCGGTGTTACTGGTATAGACGATGGCGGAAACCTTCATTCCAATCCCTCCCGAATGACATAGCCCACACCCCGGACGGTGTGGATCAGTTTAATGTGGAACGCTTCGTCCAGCTTAGTCCGCAGAAAGCGGATGTATACGTCCACGGTGTTGGTCTCGCCCATGAAGTCAAAGCCCCACACCTGCTCCAGCAGTTCCTCCCGGGAGAGGACCTTTTCCTTGTGCTCCAGCAGGCAGCGCAGCAGGTCAAACTCCCGGCGGGTGAGGGCCACGTTCTGGCCGTCCACGGCGACCAGATGCCGGTCCAGATCCATGACCAGAGGCCCGACAGACAGCCTGTTGTCCGGTTCGGTTCGAGCGGGCCGCTTCCGCAGGGCGGCCCGGATGCGGGCCAGCAGTTCCTCAGTGGCAAAGGGCTTGGTCACATAGTCATCCGCCCCCATGTCCAGGCCGGACACCTTGTCCACCACCGTGTCCCGGGCGGTGAGCATGATGACGGGCACCTGGCTCTCCCGGCGCAGGCGGCGGAGCACCTCCATGCCGGAGAGGGCGGGCAGCATGATGTCCAGCAGGATCAGGTCGAACCGCCCGGACAGAGCCAGCTCCAGTCCCCTCCGGCCGTCAAAGGCCTTTTCCACCTGGTAGCCCTCATAATTCAGCTCCAGCTCCACCATGCGGGCCAGCTTTTCTTCATCCTCTACCAGCAGGATGCGCTCCTCCATGGCCGTTCACCTCACTCTTTGGATTGCTTGCCGCGGGCGGCCTGTTCAGCCTGGGCCTTGGCCCGCCCCACCGCGTCGCTGACCGTGTCGGCGGCGTGGTTGACCGCCTGGCTCACCTCATTGCCGTCCAGATCGGGACCGGCAAACCGGTACCGGCAGCCCATAATGAGCCCTATAATAAGCAGGGGTACCGAGATCCAGAAGGCCAGCAGCACCAGAAGAATAAAAATCAGCAGCGGTATGGAGACGATGGGCTCTTCCCACCGCCATACCTCAAACCGGTTGGTGACGCAGCGCCGCAAGAAGCTGACAAAGGTCTCCCAGCCGCTTTGACCGGCGGCGGTTTCAGGCCGGGCGGGGCCCTCGTTGGGAGGGGGAGCGGCCTGCCCGCTGCCGGGCCGGGTGGAGTATCGGGCGCTCTGTCCGCCGTCCGAGCGGATCTTGCCCCGCTGCTCCAGCAGGATCAGAGCGGCCAGCAAATCGCCGCCCGTCTCCTCCAGCACCGCCCTGGCCTCCTCGTAGGACACATCGGCCCGTTTCCGCAGCTGTTCCACCAATTCCAATGTGACATCCATGGGAACACATCCTTTCAACAGTACCAGTATACCCCGGGGCCGGTAAAGAGGGTATTTAGGCTGTCTTAAAATCCCATTAAAACCGGCAACATTATACCAGCCCCGGCCTTTTGGCGCAAGCGGCGGCTTTACCGGGGGGAGAAACCATGTTATAATAAGCGCAAAAGCCGCAGGTGTGCGGCTGTGCATTTTATGCACCTGCCCTTTCTGCGGCGCGCAAGCCGGAGCGGCTTGCAGCCATGGTATAATGCCGTCAGAAGATACATACGGAAAGGAGGGGACGGACATGGGCTGGAAAAAGCGATTGCTTACCCTGCTGTGTGCGGCGGTACTGGTGCTGGGGCCGGGGCTGGTGAGCACCGCCAGGGCAGATACGGTGGAGATCTACCTGATGGCGGAGAACGACCAGATGCTTACCCTGCCGCTGGAGGCTATGCCCACCTGGATCGGCGGCTCCCTATACGTCCCCTATATCGCGTTTGACTGGACGGCCACCGGGGTCAACCTGGGGGTGTCCTACGGACAGATCCAGGGGGACAGTGGGAACAGCTTCATGCTGTACAGCCTCAGCGGTACCCTCACCTTTGACCTGAACGCCGGTACCTGCGTGGACCGGTCCGGCCAGCAGCTGGAGATGCGGGCTGTGTCCCGCAACGGCTGGATCTTTGTGCCGCTGGCGTCGGTGTGCTCCTACTTCGGCCTGCGCTACAGCTATACCCCCACCAATTACGGCACCCTGATCCGCATCACCAACGGACAGGAGCGGTTGGGCAGCGAGTTCATCCAGTATGCCCAGGACCCCATGCGCAGCCGATACAACGCCTATATGAAGCAGCTCTATCCCGATAACAATACCCCCCAGCCTTCTGTGCAGCCCACCCCCGCGCCAAGCCCCACTCCCAGTCCCGGGGAGGAGCCGGAGCGCGCACAGCTGACGGTGTATTTCGCCTTCCAGTGTACCGGAGGCGGCGGTGTGACCCAGATCCTGGACCAGTTGGATGGGGCGGGGGTGAAAGCCCTCTTCCTGTTCCGGCCTGAGGAGCTGGAGGCCAATGAGGAAAACCTCCGCCGTATCGTGGGCTCCGGCCACGCCGTGGGCCTGAGTGTGGAGGGGACCACTCTGAGCCAGGTGGAGGAGCAGCTGGATCAGGGCGAAGCCCTGCTGGACCGGCTGGTGCGGCTCAAGACCCACACCGTCTATCTGGAGCAGGCGGGACGGGATGTGTCCTCAGCGCTATCGGAGGAGGGCTGGGCCTGCTGGTCTCCCCAGCTGGATCAGACCGGGGATACCCGCTCAGCAGCCACCCGCAGCAATGCCCTGATGAACAGCTTTGACAGCCGTACCGGCTCGGTTCGGGTCATGCTGGATGACCGGCCCGGTACCGCCGATCTGCTGGACCGGCTGCTGCCACGGATGGAGCGGGAGGACTACCGGACCCGGCTGGCGCTGGAGACCTGGTTCTGAACCAAGGGGGCGGGCAGATGCCCGCCCCTTACCTTATATGTAATAATGTAGAGACAGGAGGAAACTGCCATGCGCAGCGTCTATCTGGACAACGGCGCCACGTCCTACCCCAAAGCCCCCGGTGTGGGGGAGGCCATGAGCGATTTTATCACCAACATCGGCTGCAATATCGCCCGGGGGGGCTATCAGCAGGCCTATGACGCCGCCGGCCGGGTGCTGGAGGTGCGGGAAAAACTCAATGCTCTGGTAAACGGCCCCGGCCCCCGCAATGTGGTCTTTACCTCCGGGGCCACCGCCGGCCTCAATCTGCTGCTCAAGGGTCTGCTCCGGCCGGGGGATAAGGTGCTCACCTCCCCCATGGAGCACAATGCGGTGCTTCGCCCCCTGGAGCAGCTGAAGAAGCAGGGCGTTGTGGTGGAGTACCTGCCCTGTACCCACCGGGGCGAACTGATCCTGGACGGACTGGCGGACAAGCTGACCCCCGACGTCCGGGCCGTCATGCTCTGTCACGGCTCCAACGTCTCGGGCACCCTCTTTCCTATTGATAAGGTGGGCCCCCTCTGCCGGGAGCGGGGGATCTTCTTCCTGGTGGATGGGGCCCAGACCCTGGGGGCCATCCCGGTGGATATGGCTTCCATGTGCATCGACGGCCTGGCCTTCCCCGGCCATAAGGGCCTGCTGGGGCCCCAGGGCATCGGCGGGGTGGTGGTGACCGACGCTCTGGCGGCGGAGCTGGACCCGCTGCTCTCCGGCGGCACCGGCAGTATGTCGGAATCTCTGGAGATGCCCGCGTTCCTGCCCGACCGCTTTGAGGCGGGCACCCTCAACCTGCCCGGCATCTTTGGTTTGGGTGCGGCCCTGGACTATCTGGAGCAGGAGGGGGAGACCCTCCGCGTCCGGGAGCACAGGCTGGCGGGACACCTGTGGGCCCGGCTTATGGAGCTGGAGGAGGACGGCATCCGGGTGCTGGGTACCGACGACCCCGCCAACCGCACCGGGGTGGTGTCCATTGACTTTCTGAAGGCGGACAATGGGGAAATGGCCTTCCGGCTGGAGCAGGAGTACGGCATCCAGACCCGCTGCGGCCTTCACTGTGCCCCGGTGGCCCACCAGACCCTGGGTACCTTCCCCCAGGGGGCGGTCCGCTTCTCCGTGGGCCCCTTTACCACCTTTGAAGAGATCGACTACGTCCAGGGAGCGGTATATGAGCTGCTGCTGGACTAACCCGCACCCCGTTCCTTTCCTCCGCCGGTACAGCCTGGCCGGAAGATTACGCTTGTGTTACAAAACCGTCAGGGGTGTTGACGGAACGGATTTGATGGATTATCATTATGCCAGACTCATGGAGAGGATGTCCCCTCCTCATGGTCAAATAAAATAAGGAGGAATTCCAAATGAGAAACCTCAAGCGTGTTCTCAGCCTGGGTCTGGCTTCCGTTATGCTCATGGGCATGATGGTCGTGGGCGCCGGCGCTGCGAGCAAGGATTTCACCGATGCGGATGAAATCAAGAATGTTGAGGCTGTCGACGTTATGGTCGCTCTGGGCGTGCTTCAGGGCGGCGATAAGGGCGACTTCCAGCCCAACTCCATCCTGACCCGTGAGCAGGCTGCTAAGATCATCTGCTACATGCTCCTGGGCACCGAGAACGCTGAGAAGCTGGCTGCCAGCGGCGCCATCTTCTCCGACGTGGCTGCCGACCGCTGGTCCGCTCCCTACATCGGCTACTGCGTGAACCTGGGCATCCTGGCCGGCGACGGTGCTGGCCACTTCTTCCCCGAGGGCAAGCTGACTGGCGCTGCCTTCGCCAAGATGCTGCTGGTTGCTCTGGGCTACGATCCCAAGATCGAGAACTACACCGGCAACTCCTGGACCATCAACGTGGCTTCCGACGCCATCGAGGCTGGCATCTCCCCCAAGGGTATGGTGCTGACCAACGAGCTGTCCCGTCAGGACGCCGCTCAGATGGCCTTCCAGACTCTGACCGCTGACATGGTCAAGTACGACAACAAGGGCATCGACATCGACTTCGGCACCGGCAGCGGTTCCGTCAGCGTGGGCGCCTCCACTGCTGAGGTTGTCCCTCAGGGCAGCTACGATGACAACATGAACGCTGATAACCTGCAGTTTGCTGAGAAGTACTTTGCCGATCTGAAGCTCATCGACACTGCCAGCACCATCGACAAGTATGGCCGTCCCGCTCATGCTTGGAAGAATGACAAGGATACCGTCGGTACCTATGCTGACAAGGCTGACGCTGTTTACACTGAGGACTTCGATAAGGCTGAGATCGCCAAGGACTACAACTTCGTCACTTCCGGCGACAATGCCACTCAGTTCTACAACAACGGTGTGATCGACGCTTCTCTGAACGCTGACGTTCTCACCAGCCGCGACTATAAGGGCACCGTGATCGAGCTGTACGCCGACAAGAACGACAACCTGACTCAGGTTGTTCTGGTTCAGGCTTACGCTGCTGAGGTCACCACTCTGACCAAGACCACCATCACCCTGAAGGTCTACAATCCCTGGCACGCCAGCAAGTATATCTCCGTTTCCTTCAAGGACGACACCGACAAGAAGGACGATACCTTCGACACCCTGACCGCTTCCTATGAGAAGGGCGACTACCTGCTGACCTACTTCAAGGGCTCCGATGTCAACGCTGCCAACTTCATCGAGGCTACCGACATTGATTCCTTTGATGCCACTGTCACCACCAAGAAGATTACTTCTGTTTCTGACGGCTACAATGGCTACTTCACCGTTGACGGCACCAAGTACACCCTGGCTTCCGCTTACAACGAGGTTGCCATCAACGCTGGCAGCGCCTACACCTTCTACACTGACGACAACGGCTACGTGATCGCCGCTGTTGCCGATACCGAGAAGGCTGCTACCATTGATGATGTGTACTACATCGCCAAGGTTTGGAAGAACACCGAAGCCAGCTATGGCGGCAGCGTTTACACCCAGTTTGCCCAGGTGGTTGCTCTGGACGGCACCGTTCAGGAAGTCGAGCTGGAGAGCAAGAACAATGGTCAGGCTCCCTATGACGCCGATGCTGTTGCCGGCAAGCTGGTCACCCTGTCCGACAAGGCTGTGAAGTCTGGCGACACCGTGGTCTGCAAGGCCAACAACGACAAGTTCAACGTCACCGAGTGGGCTCCCACCGAGGATTGGACCAAGGTTCCCAACGTGACCGGCACCTTCACCAAGGACGCCACCCGCATCACTGTTGGCGGCGAGACCTATCGTCTGAACAGCGACACCAAGTATGTGATGATCAGCGAGTCCGGTAAGGACCTGGCTGCCACCGTCAAGACTGGCGGCATCGCTTACACCGTGAAGACTTCCGGCACTCCCGACGTTGCCTACTTCATCACCGCTGAGGATTCCAGCGTTGTGAAGTATGTGGTGATCGGCTCTGCCAGCGAGATCTCTGAGGGCCAGACCTACAGCAAGGACACTGTGTACCTGGCTGATATCGATGCTTACGAAGAGGGCGACGGCTACTATGCCCGTAAGGTCTACTTCGCTGATGGCACCGAGGAGACCTGGCAGCTGGATTCCAACGCCTACGGCGCTGGCTTCTACACCTACGACAAGAACAGCGACGGCTACTACACCCTGAAGGATGCCAACGCCATGTCCACCAGCGTCACTGGCGTGTGGGATGAGCAGGAGGGTGTTGTCACCGGTAACTTCAAGTCCCTGTTCGAGAACCTGCTGACCATCGACGGTGTCCAGACTGGCAACCGTACCATCGAGGACATCAAGATCGGCGATGCTGTGGTGGTTGACGTTCACGATACCGATGCGGCTGGCAACTACGATGCTACCGTGTCCTCCATCGATGAGCTGAACTCCCTGAAGAAGGACAACGTCATTACCAATGCTGTTCTGACCATGAATGTGTCTAAGGACGGCGCTGTGGTGATCTTCATCACTGACATTGACGCCGCTCCCTAACGGATCAGCATTATCCAAACACTGAAGAAGGGTCCTGCCTCTGGCAGGACCCTTCTTTTTATCCGATTATAATATACTGATAGGTCTGACCGCTCTTGTTGAACTGATAAAAGGGACCGTCGCTGTGTGAGTCAGTATAGTACCAGGATACCGCGCTGTCACTCCAGGTCAATACATTAGAACCATTAGAGGTATCGTCCGGCATAAATTCTGCTGCCTGCCGGAACAAAAAGTAATATTCGGGTGTAGAATTAAAATTGTGGCAGGTAGATACATCCAACAAGACGATCTGGGCCGGGAACGGCAGCTGAATGGTATTGGGATGAGATTTACCGTATTCCCCTGTACCTGCATAGCTTCCGGTAGCGATCCGGCAGTTTCCTTTGTCCTCCAACGCAGCATCGATCTTCTCCAAATCCTCATTAAAATCTGTCCGCAGAAATGCGTCCCCCGGTTCCCACTGGTGAAGCTGATAATGTTCCGTATAGTTTGCCATGCACATTCCTCCTTGTTTTTGCTTGGACCGTTATGATCCATAAACAGCGCCAGATGGCGATCTGTTGCACAGGCAAAAAACAACTGGCAGACTGCCGGCAAGGAGTGCCCTTGCGGAGCGTCTGGCTATTGGCATGGGACGCAAAATATGTTATCATTTCCTGTAAGGCTGTCCCGGGAACGGGACCGGATATGGAGTGGAATGATCAGTCGGAGCGGGCTGTGCTCACAGGAAGGGGAGGCCCGCTTCGGCCGGGAGAAAGGTGGAACCATGGCAGACTGGACAAGAGAACCTTTCGGCGTCACCGCCGGGGGCAAGGAAGTGGAACAGTGGACCGCTCAGGCGGGCAGCTATACGGCCAAGATCCTCACCTATGGCGGCATCCTCCGCAGCTTTATGGTGGAGGACAGAGACGTGGTGCTGGGGTGCGACACGCTGGCCGACTATGAGAAGCAGGACAAATACTTCGGCGCCCTGGTGGGCCGGGTGGCCAACCGCATCGGCGGCGCCTCCTTTGACCTGAACGGGGTCCATTACCCCCTGGCCGCCAACAACGGCCCCAACTGCCTCCATGGCGGCGTTCACGGCTTTCATGAGGCCGTGTGGGAGGCGGCGGTCCGGGAGGGCAGGCTGGTGCTCTCCCACACCAGCCCCGACGGGGAGGAGGGCTTCCCCGGCACCCTGGAGGTGCGGGTGAGCTACGACCTCACCGCCGACGGCGTACTCTCCCTGGACTACTGGGCCAAGAGCGACAAGGATACCCTGTGTAACCTGACCAACCACAGCTACTTCAATTTGATGGGCCACAACTTTGGGTCCCTGGAGGGCCAGCGGGTCCAGGTGTATGCCAGCGCCATCACCGAAAACGACGCCGACAGCACCCCCACCGGGTCCCTGCTGGCGGTGGAGGGCACTCCCTTTGACCTCCGTTTCCCCCGGGCGTTCCTGCAGGGGCTGGCCATGCAGCATCCCCAGCTGACGGTGGGCAACGGCTACGACCACAACTTCGTGCTGCGGACCCAGCCCAATGCCCCTCTGGGGCTGGCGGCCCGGGTGATGGGCGGCGGGCTGTGCCTGGAGTGCTACACCACCCAGTGCGGCCTCCAGCTCTACACCGCCAACTATCTGGACGGCGTGCCCGGCAAGGATGGGGCGGTGTACGGGCCCCGGTCGGCCTTCTGCCTGGAGACCCAGGGCTGGCCCGACGCCATCCACCACCAGGGCTTCCCCAGCCCCATCCTGCGGGCGGGGGAGGAGTACCGCCACACCACCACCTACCGGCTGGCTACCATATAAGCCGGGCGAACGCAAGCAAAGAGCCGGCCTGCCCCATTGGCAGGCCGGCTCTTTTGCGCTTTAAGATGAGACCGAATCCAGCAGATCTTCCCGCTCCCGCTTTAGAGAAGCCTGCTGGTCGTTCAGGTCCTGGGAGGCGGCCTCCAGATCCCGGAGTGCGGCGGTCAGCTTCATGTGGACCTCCGATACCCCCTCCTGGGCCTTTTTGATGCTGGACTGGACGTACCAGTCGGAGAAAATGCCGTCAAAGAAGTAATCGGCAAAGGTGGCAAACTCCCCGATCTGGATGCTGGGCACCTGGAGCTGACTCACATCGGCCAGCTCGGTGCGGAAGTCGCTCAGGGCCCGCTGAGCCGCCCGGATGCTGGACTGGGCGCTGTCCAGCCGGTCGTACTTGGCCATGGTGGCGATCAGTCCGCCACCCAGCATATCCCAGGTGCCCCAGCTGCGGGCGCTGTCCAGATCGTCCTGGACCTGGCCCAGCAGCCGCTTGGCGTTCTCGCCGGCGGAGAGTGCCTCCTGCACCTCCTTTTGCTGGTGGGTCACGCCGGACAGCTGCCGGTCCAGCTCCACCAGCCGGGCCCCTGTCTGGCCGCCCATGGTCTTCACCAGCTCCGCCTTCTCCGTCCACAGTGCCTCCAGCTGCTCAGGGGCGTCCCGCAGGCCGTCCCGCTCCCGGATCAGGCCGTTGAGCTTGTTCTCCAGATATTCCAGGTCCGACCTGGCCTGGTCGTACTGGAGTTTGGCGGCCAGAGCCTCCCGGCGCTCCTTGTCCAGCCGCTCCTCCTTATGACCAATCAGGGTAAGGAGAAAGGCGTGCACGCCGCTCTTCTCCAGCTTGTCCACGTCGTCCTGCTCCTTGCGGAAGCTTTGGGCGGTCTCGTCCACTTTGGCCTGCCGCTCTCCACGCTGGCGGTGGAGCTCCTCGATCTGGGCATCCAGCTGCTTGCGGCGGGCCTGGGCGGCGGTCAGGGCATCGATGGCCTGGTCGATCTCATAAAGGCGTTGGTTCATAACATCTCTCCCCCTTCTTTCCCCTTGATTTTACACACAACGACGGGGGAAAGCAAGGAGATACCCTGGACTTGCGGTCCAAAACCGGGTAAAATATTGATTACAAGCCCGCTGCAAAGGAGAACACTATGGATACCATCATTCAGATCCTGGCCAGGGAACTGGGCCAGAAGGAGACATACATTCAGAACGTGGTGAACCTCATCGACGAGGGCAACACCATTCCCTTTATCGCCCGCTACCGCAAGGAGCTCCACGGCGCCATGGACGACACCACCCTGCGCACCCTGGCCGACCGGCTGCAATACCTGCGGAACCTGGACAAGCGGCGGGAGGAGGTCAAGGGAGCCATTGAGGCTCAGGGCAAGCTGACGGAGGAACTCTCCGCCGCCATTGACTCCGCCGCCACCCTGGCGGAGGTGGAGGACCTGTACCGCCCCTACAAGCAGAAGCGGCGCACCCGGGCCACCATGGCAAAGGAGAAGGGGCTGGAGCCCCTGGCCGATCTGCTCTTCGCTCAGGCCATGGACGGCCCTGTGCCGGAAGAAGCTGCCGCCGGGTATGTTGACCCGGAGAAGGGCGTGGAGACGGTACAGGACGCCCTCCAGGGCGCCAACGACATCATTGCAGAGCGGATCTCCGACGACGCCGACATCCGCAAGATGCTGCGGGAGCTGGTGTGGAAGAAGGGCTATCTGGTGTCCGCTGCCGCCGCCAAGGACCCGGAGGACACGGTGTACCGGCTGTACTATGAATTCCGATCTCCCATCCACCGGCTGCAGGGTCACCAGGTGCTGGCCATCAACCGGGGCGAGCGGGAAGAGGTGCTGAAGGTAAACGTGGAGATGGACCGGGAGGGAGCCCTCATCCCCATCCGGCGGCGGGTGCTCAACCCCGGCGCCCCCGCCATGGCCTTTGTGCGCGCCGCCGCCGAGGACGCCTACGACCGGCTTATCTTCCCCTCGGTGGAGCGGGAGATGCGCAACCTGCTCACCGAACAGGCCGACGAGGGAGCCATCAAAATGTTCGGCCTCAACCTGAAGCCCCTGCTGATGCAGCCGCCGGTGAAGGGCTTTGTCACCATGGGCCTGGACCCGGGCTACCGCAACGGCTGCAAGGTGGCGGTGGTGGACGCCACAGGCAAGGTGCTGGACACGGCGGTGGTCTATCCCACCTTCAATGAAAAGAAGAAGCAAGAGGCCATTGACATCCTGTCCAGGCTCATCCGCAAGCACGGTGTGGCCCACATCGCCATCGGCAACGGCACCGCCAGCCGGGAGACCGAGCAGATGGCAGTAGAGATGATCCGCAAGCTGGGGGGCGGGGTGAGCTATATGATCGTCAACGAGGCGGGCGCATCGGTATATTCCGCCTCCAAGCTGGCCGCCGAGGAGTTCCCCGACTACGACGTGAATCTGCGCTCCGCCGTGTCCATCGCCCGGCGGCTCCAGGACCCCCTGGCCGAGCTGGTGAAGATCGATCCCAAGTCCATCGGCGTGGGCCAGTACCAGCACGATATGCCCCAGGCCCGGCTGGACGAGACCCTGGGCGGCGTGGTGGAGGACTGCGTCAATGCGGTGGGCGTGGACCTGAACACCGCTTCGGCTCCTCTGCTGGCCTATGTGGCGGGCCTCAATAACACCACCGCCAAGAACATCGTCAAGTACCGGGAGGAGAATGGCGCCTTTACCACCCGGAAGGGGGTACTCAAGGTGCCCAAGCTGGGCCCCAAGGCCTTTGAGCAGTGCGCCGGCTTTTTGCGGGTGCCGGAGAGCAAGAACGTGCTGGACCACACCGGCGTCCACCCGGAGAGCTATGAGGCGGCCCAGAAGCTGCTGGAGCTGTGCGGCTACACCCTGAAGGATGTGGGGGCCGGGAACATCGCTGACCTGGACCAGCGGGTGCAGGCCTATGGCCGGGAGAAGGCGGCCCAGGACTGCAGCGTGGGCCTGCCCACCCTGGATGACATCGTGAAGGAGCTGCTCAAGCCGGGCCGGGACCCCCGTGACGAGCTGCCCAAGCCCATTCTGCGCACCGACGTGATGGAGATGAAGGACCTGAAGCCGGGGATGGAGCTCACCGGCACGGTGCGCAACGTTATCGACTTTGGTGTGTTTGTGGACATCGGCGTCCACCAGGACGGACTGGTCCACATCTCCCAGCTGTCCAACCGCCGGGTGCGCCACCCCAGCGAGGTGTGCGCCGTGGGGGACATCGTCACCGTCTGGGTGCTGGAGGTGGATGAGAAAAAGAAGCGCATCTCTCTCACCATGAAAAAGCCCAAGGAGGGAGCGGTATGATCCTCAGCTTTGACCAGGTGGGGGACCTGCTGGACGAAATGGCGGAGGAATTCCCGGAGGAGTTCTATCAGGACCTGAACGGGGGCATCTCCCTGCTGCCCGAGGCGGTGGAGGACCCGGCAGGGGAGGACCTCTACATCATGGGGGAGTACTGCAACGACATGATGGGGCGGTATATCAACCTCTACTACGGCTCCTTTGCCGCCCTGGCGGAGCAGGAGAACTGGACCGAGGAGGACTGGGAGGACGAGCTGTACACCACCCTGTCCCACGAATTTACCCACCATGTGGAGGGCCTGGCCGGAGAGCGGGGCCTGGAGATCAAGGATGAGCTGGAACTGGAGCAGTACCGGCGGGAGCAATAAGAAAAGGGCCTGTTGCAAAATGTGCAGCTCGTACAAAGACCCGTCATTCCGAGAAAAACGGCCGCCCACCGGGCGGCCGTTTTTCGTGGGAATCCGCCCCTTTTGCCGGGGAAACGGATTGCCACGCCAGTGTGCGCACTGGCTCGCAATGACAGGTTTGTGCAAAACAGCTATTTTGCAACAGGCCCTTTTGTAGATACGCTATCCTCTTATTTTTGTTGGTTTTCGCGTTGAATGAGGAAGCGGATGCTCAATGCTACACCGCATCCATACCCTAAAATAACGATCAGATAAATGGCCGTGCAGCTGCGTAATTGGGGGAAAAGCAACAGCAATAAATTACATACCACCGCAATCACTTGCGCAAGGAGCAGGATATAATTGATGGCTTTCTTCATGCCTCTATACCCCCTTTTTCTGCTCAGCCGTGCTGAGGCACCACGGCAAAGAAGACTAGGTCCTCAGTGCCGTCGTTGATCAGGGTATGGGAGTGGCCCTGAGGACAGTAGTGGCAGTCGCCGGGGCCCAGACGCTCCTCCACGCCGTCGCAGATGGCTTTTCCGGTGCCGGAAAGGATGTACATGACCTCGCTGTTGCCGATGTGGGTGTGCAGGCCGATGGAGGCGCCGGGCTCCAGACGGTTCACCATGATGCGGTTGACACAGTCGTCCACAAACCGGCTGTAGGTGGTCTTTTCGCCCCCCTTGAACTGAGGCA
Organism: Flavonifractor sp. An52; assembly: GCF_002159385.1. NCBI lineage: Bacteria > Bacillati > Bacillota > Clostridia > Eubacteriales > Oscillospiraceae > Flavonifractor > Flavonifractor sp. An52. The sequence goes on along the minus strand of NZ_NFIB01000013.1, from coordinate 49,104 downwards.
TGGGGGTCTCTTCCATCTGGGAAAAACAGAGTTTCATAGGGGTATCCTCCTTACAGAATCACACCGTAACGGGCCGCCAGCTCCTGCAGGCCCTCCTGCAGCTCCTGCCGGTCAAAGCCGGCCTGGTCCAGCTGGTCGTCGGTGAGGGTGTTGGCGCGGGCATAGAAGTCCACTGCCACCTCCAGGTAGCGCAGGTCGTCCCAGTCGCTCTCCTGAAAGAGCAGATCTTCTCCGCCGCCCACATCGCCGGCGGCCAGCCGCTCCACCAGTCGGAGATGGAGGGCATCCAGCGCTGCGTCCTCCTCCGCACCGGTGGGCAGATAGTCGGCGGAGTCCTTCTTCAAAACCAGCTTGGCCAGGGAACGGGCCAGCCCGTCCACCTGCCGCAGCATCCAGTCGTCTGTCAGCATGGTATCGCTCCTTTGTTATAATTCCCGCACCAGTTTGACGGCTATGCCCACGATGCGGGCCAACCCCTGCTCGAAGTCCCGCAGGGGAATGATTTTGGGCTCATAGCAGGGATTTTCCGGCTGAAGGATTACCATACCCTTCTGGCAGCGGAACCGCTTCAGGGTGGCGTCCTCGCCGTCCACCAGACAGGCCACGATCTGACCGTTCTCCGCCGTGGATTGCCGCCGGATGAGCACCAGGTCGCCGTCCCTGATACCGGCGTTGATCATGCTGTCGCCGGCCACCCGAAGATAAAAGTGCTCCTCTGGGTCAGACACGTCGGCGGCAGCGTAGCCCTCGATCTGTTGACTGGCCAAAATAGGGGTGCCCGCCCGGATGACACCGAGTATGGGTACCACCGGCTCCCGGCGAGCAGGGCAGGGGGGCTGGCGGGGGACGTTGAAACCCTGCAGCCACAGCGGGTCCACCCCAAGGGAGCGGGCAATGGCGGCGGCGGTGCCGATTTTGGGCTCACGCTGGCCCAGGACATAGCGGTTCAGAGTCTGGGGATTCATATTCAGCCGGTCCCCCAGCTGTTCATAGCTGAGGCCGGACTCTTCCATCAGGCTGCGCAGACGGGCGCCGAAGGTGCTCTCCTGCTCCATACCATGTTCCCTCCTGTCCAATTTGTGGGTCTATTCTATCACATTTTATCACCAAACGCAATATACTTCGACAAAAAATGATTGACTTTTATCTCCGTTTGGTGTTATTATGGCTATGTGATGGAACGAAAGTTCCATATTTGGATAAGTTCATCACCAATCGGAGATTTATTTCGGAGAGGGGAGAAACGCAGGGGAAGAAAAAAGCCCCGCCGTCCGGCGAGGGATCCGATTGGGGAGGAAAATAAAAAATGCCCCGCCTTCTGGCGAGACATTTTTGGTGGAGGAGGGTGGATTCGAACCACCGAAGCGAATCGCAACAGATTTACAGTCTGCCCCCTTTGGCCACTCGGGAACTCCTCCATATGAACTTGTTGGAGCTGGTGGACGGACTCGAACCCCCGACCGGTTGATTACAAATCAACTGCTCTACCAACTGAGCTACACCAGCAGACCAGCTCGTCCACAGCGAATGTTATTTTATCAGGGAGAGGAGGATTTGTCAAGAGAAAGAACAAAATTTTTAAAAAATTTTTGGAGGAGGAATGGGTATCCGGCCACGGGTGTGGACAGACCCGCTGCGGGATGTGCAGCGGGTACCGCCGGCAGAGTGGTGCCGCCTTTGCGGCGCGGAGCTGTATGGCCAGGAGCGGGAGCTTTGCCCGCTCTGCCGGGCGGAGCTTATCGACAGAGAGAAGGGGACTAGGCATGACATTACAGGAGTTATCGATTCAATATCGGGCAGGTGCGGAGACCCTGCGGCAGCGGGTGCGGCTGCTGGAGAGCCGAAGGACGGCCGCGGTGGACGAGCACGGACGCCGGCTGCTGGAACAGCGCATTCGCCATCTGGAGGCCATGTGGCGAGAGGCCCGGGACCTGGCGGTCCTGTGTGAGCGCTATTACGACAGGGGGTATCACTGCAATGTCCGGTACACGATATAGGAGAGGGAAAGAGTTTGCCGCCGATATGGCAGTCTATGCTCAGGTCATGGCGGAGGATAACTCCGAGCAGATGGGGCGGCTGCGCCGCAATGTGATGCGGGCCCTCCAGGAGGATGTGACCCCCCGGCAGCGGGAGTGTATGCTGCTCTATTATGAAAAAGGGCTCAATATGCGGCAGATTGCCGAGCTGACCGGCGTGGATAAATCCACCGTGTCCCGCAACATCAAGCGGGGAGAGTCCCGGCTGCGCCGCTGCCTGCGCTATGGAGCCGAGCAGCTGCTGGCGCCTCGGGAGTGAAGTATTTTCTACCGGGCGAGATGTTGAAATGTGAGGGGGTTCCATGATATACTTTCTTCCGAAAAACCACGAAAATGGGCGAAGGGAGGAAGTTACCTTGGAATTGAACCTGACACAAAAGCAGACACAGACCCTCTCTCCCCAGATGATGCAGTCCATGGAGATCCTTCAGATGGGATCTCAGGAGCTGCTGGAATACATTGAGGAGGCCGTGCAGGAGAATCCGGTGCTGGAGCCGGAGGAGCGGTACGACAAGGCGGATGAGAGCGATCAGCTCCGCCGCAAGCTGGAGTGGCTGGAATCCACCGACCCTCAGAACCGTTACTATCACCAGCAGGATACCGAAGAGGAGGACGACCGGCTGGGCAATTACGGCACCATGGAGGACCGGGAGGACAACCTGTATTACTATGTGCTCTCCCAGCTCAAGGTGCTGGATCTGCCGCCGGAGGTCATGGAGGCCGGTACCTTCCTGGTGGAGAGCCTCAACGCCAACGGCTGGCTGGATGAGCCTCTGGATGCCCTGGCTGCCGATTACGGCTGCCCGGTGGAGGTGCTGGAGCAGGCGCTGGCCGCCGTCCAGTCTCTGGAGCCCGCCGGCGTGGTGGCCCGGGACCTGTCCGAATGCCTGCGGCTCCAGCTGGTGCGCCGTACGCCGGTGGACGAGCTGGCAGTGCGTATTGTGGAGAGCCAGCTGGACGCCCTGTCCAAGAGCCGCTACGGCCTCATTGCCCGGGAGCTGAAGGCAACCCCCGAGGAGGTGCGGGCCTCCTGCGAGTTGATCCGCACCCTGAATCCCCGGCCGGGCACCGGCTTTGCCGCCAGAGAGAACCTGACCTACATCAATCCCGATATCATCGTGGTCAGCTTTCCCGATCACTTCGAGCTGCTGACCAACGACTACTATTTCCCCACTCTGGGGATCAGCGGGTACTATACCCGTCTGCTGAAGGAGAGCGATGACCAGCAGGTGAAGGATTACCTCACCGGAAAGGTCAAGCAGGCCAAGTGGATGGTCCATGCCATTGAGCAGCGCCGATCCACCCTCATGTCCTGCGCCGGGTGCATCCTGGAATTGCAGGAGGCCTTCTTTCGGCAGGGACCGGGCCATCTGGTGCCCATGTCTCTGGCCGATGTGGCCGGGCGCATCGGGGTCCACGAGTCCACGGTGAGCCGGGCGGTAAAGGACAAGTACATCCAGTGCTCCATGGGGGTGTATCCCCTGAGCTACTTCTTCTCCCGCAGCCTGGGGACCAGCAGTGAGGACGCCGCCTCTCCCGACGCGGCCAAGGCCTTGCTGAAAAAGCTCATCGCCGGAGAGGACAAGAAAAAGCCTCTGTCCGACCAGAAGTTGTGTGAGATGATGACCGCCCAGGGCTGCCCTCTGTCCCGGCGCACCGTAGCCAAATACCGGGATGAGCTGCACATCCCCAGCACCACGGGGCGGAAGCAATACGAATGATTTTTGGAGGAACCATGGGTTTTCAAGGGGTATTTTTTGATTTTGACTATACACTGGGGGATGCCACCGAGGCCATTGTGGCCGGTTTCCGGTACGGCTTTGAGCAGATGGGTCTGCCGGAGCCGGAGCGGGAGGCGGTGCGCCGCACCATCGGTATGACTCTGGAGGACGGCTATACCACCCTCACCGGAGACCAGCGGCCCGAGCAGCGGGCCCTGTTTCGGAAGCTGTACACCGAGAAGGCCGCACCCCTCCAGGTGCAGGTGACCCGCCTTTTCCCCGGTGCGGCGGAGCTGCTTACCGCGCTCAGGGAGGCGGAAATCCCGGTGGGTGTGGTAAGTACCAAGCGCACCGACACACTGACGGCAGTGCTGGAGGCCAGAGGCGTACGGCAGAGCCTGGTTTCCATCACCGGCGGCGACAAGGTGGACCGGCCCAAGCCGGACCCCCAGGGGCTGCTGGCAGCCCTGGCAGAGCTGGGCCTGAAGCCGGAGAATGTGCTCTACTGCGGGGATACCCTCATTGATGCGGAGACCGCCCACCGGGCCGGGGCCCATTTCTGCGCCGTTCTCAACGGTACCACCACCCGGCAGGACTTTGAAGCCAGCGGCCTGCCGCTGGATCATGTGGCGGAGGACCTTGGGGATCTGAAGGCCTGGCTGGGGCTGTAATTCTATTAATATAAGGTAGCAAAAAACGCCGGGGCAGCAGCCCCGGCGTTTTTTTACGCAAAACGGACAACGGGGCCCCGTCTGGGGCCCCGTTGTCCTACAGAGAAAAAGAGGGGAAAAAGAGGAAAAATCGAAACAATAGAGATTTGGGTTACTTACCCAGGCGGCGGACCATTTCCTTGGCGCAGAAGGTGGCCACGTCGTCAGCATAGGTACCGGCACCGAAGCCAGCGTCATAGCCCAGCTCCTTGGCCAGAGCGTGGGTGATACGGGCGCCGCCGCAGCAGAAGATGTACTTCTCGCGGACACCCTCGGCCTCGGCCAGCTCGATGAGCTCGGTGAGGTTCTGGATGTGGACGTCCTTCTGGGTCACGGTCTGGGACACCAGCAGCACGTCGGCGTTGACCTCGGCAGCCTTCTTGAGGAACTCCTCGTTGGGCACCTGGGAACCCAGGTTGTAGGCCTCGATCATCTCATAGCGCTCCAGGCCGTAGTGGCCGGCAAAGCCCTTGCGGTTCATGATGGCGTCGATGCCCACGGTGTGAGCGTCGGTGCCGGTGGAGGCACCCACCACCACCAGCTTGCGGCCCAGCCGCTCCTTCAGGAACTCATCGGTCTCGTCCATGCTCATGGCCTCGTCAGCCACGGTCTGCACCACGATCTCGTTGTAGTTGATGGAGTGGGTGAGGGAGCCGTACACCACATAGAAGGTGAAGGCCTCGTCCAGCTTCTGGCGGAGAGCCACGTTGGGATCGGCCAGGCCCATCTTCTGAGCCATGAGCACGGCAGCCGCGGCGCCCTTGTCGTCGTCCTTAACGGGCAGGGTAAAGGAGAGCTGCACCTTGCCGTCGTTCATGGTGTCGCCATAGGGTTTCAGCCGGGTCAGGTCCAGCGTGGTGTCAAGGTCCTTATCGCGAATCTGATACAGTCCGGAACTCATTTGCCGGCACCCCCTTTCATCATGGGCTCAAGGAAGGGGTTGAAGTACCCGGCGGCCTTGGTCACAACGCCGTCCAGGCCCTTGCCGCCGTCGCGAGGACGCTTGATGTCGGCAAAGATGCCCCGCTCCAGGGTCTCGAAAATGCCCAGCTGCTCGATCTGGCCCAGCAGATCGGTAGCCTTGTGCAGCACGTCGGCAGCACGGTTCTGCATGATGCCGCCTTCCTTGAAGACGATCTCGCTGCCCAGGTCGTGCATGGTGCGGAAGATGTACTGGGCGTTCTGGATGGCCAGGAAGCGGTCGGACAGGAAGGGAGTATGAATGGCCTCGGTCATCATGCCCAGCAGGTGGATCTTCTGGTTGGTCAGGATGGTCACCATGTTGAACAGGGCGTCCTGAACGTGGCCGCGGAAGATGTTGCCGGTCATGAACTTGGTGGGAGGCATATACTTCAGGGGAGCGTTGGGGAAGATCTCCCGGGCCATCTCGGCCTGGGCCAGCTCATACAGGAAGCCGTTCTCCACGTCGGGGTCAATCTCAAAGGCATGACCCAGACCCATCTGCTCCTCGGGCAGGCCGGCCCGCAGGGCGAAGGCCTCGTTGAGGAACTGGGAGGCCAGCACGGTGTGAGCCTCTTCCACAGCGTCGGCGGTGGTCAGGTAGTTGTCCTCGCCGGTGTTGATGACCACGCCGGCATAGGCGTTGATGGCGCGGGAGAAGGACTGGTCCACCAGGGTACGCTGCATATTGATGTCGCGGAACAGGATGCCGTACAGAGCGTCGTTCAGCATCACGTCCAGACCCTCGAAGGCGCCCATGGCGGCGATCTCGGGCATACACAGGCCGGAGCAGTAGTTACACACGCGGATGTAACGGCCCAGCTCCTCGCCCACCTTGTCCATGGCCTCGCGCATCAGGCGGAAGTTCTCCTGAGTGGCGTAGGTGCCGCCGAAGCCCTCAGTGGTGGCGCCGTAAGGCACATAGTCCAGCAGGGACTGGCCGGTGGTACGGATCACGGCGATAACGTCGGCACCCTGGCGGGCGGCGGCGGTAGCCTGCACAACGTCCTCATAGATGTTGCCGGTGGCCACGATCAGGTAGATCCAGGGACCCTGCTTCTCGCCGCCGTGGGTCGCAATGAAGTCCTCGCGGCGCTTGCGGCGGGCGCGGATCTTGGCCAGGCTGGCCTCCACAATGGGATCCAGAGCGGCGTGGATCTCGGCCTCGCTGTGGGTGGGCAGAGCGGTCAGGTCCAGCTTGTCGTTGGCCACGTCCTCGGCGATGGCCTGGGGATCCTTACCGGTCTCCACCATGGCGTTGCCGATCCAGAAAGCGGCGCCCTGAGGCAGAGCGCCCTTGTCCATCAGGTGCTCCACAACCACGTTGGGCAGAGGCACGTCGCCGGCGTCCACACCGTCGATGCCCAGCAGGCGGCAGATGGTACGCTCCACGGCCACGGTGGTGCAGCCGTCGATGAAACGCTGGGTGTCGTCCGCCACGCGGGAAGCGTGAGCGCGGGCCTGTTCCACCAGCTTAAAATCAAGGTTCAGCTTGGATTCCAACATCGATCACTTCCATTCTTTTTCAGTTCAAAACGGGGGGCAGCGGATCGCCGCGGTTGGGCGGCGATCCGCTGTATTTATCTGGATTACTCCTCGTGGTGGGAGCGCTTATGACGCTCCAGGTTGGCGGGCTCCATGGAGAGCGCCTGGCCGCGCTCCAGGCCGGCCACACCCATGAGCTCCTTCTTCTTCTTGCCGGTGCAGTAGTCGCACTGACAATCGGTGTAGTGGTCGGGCTCGGTGTAAGTGGTGATAACGCCCTCGTAGTTGCGCAGGATGACCTTCTTGGGGGTCTGGGAGATGACGTACTGAGGCATGACGGGAGTCTTGCCGCCGCCGCCGGGGGCGTCCACCACGAAGGTGGGCACGCAGAAGCCGGAGGTATGACCGCGCAGGCCCTCGATGATCTCGATGCCCTTGCTGACGGGAGTACGGAAGTGCTCCAGGCCCATGGACAGGTCGCACTGATAGATGTAGTAGGGGCGCACCCGGATTCTGACCAGCTCGTTGACCAGCTTCTTCATGGTGTAGACGCAGTCGTTGATGCCGGCCAGCAGCACGCTCTGGTTGCCCAGAGGGATACCGGCGTCAGCCAGCATGGCGCAGGCCTTGGCGGACTCGGGGGTGATCTCGTTGGGATGGTTGAAGTGGGTGTTCAGCCAGATGGGATGATACTTCTTCAGCATATTGCACAGCTCGGGAGTGATACGCTGAGGCAGCACCACGGGGGTACGGGAGCCGATGCGGACGATCTCCACGTGGGGGATCTCACGCAGCTTGGCGATGATGTACTCCAGACGCTCGTCGGAGCAGAGCAGAGCGTCGCCGCCGGAGAGCAGCACGTCACGGATGACGGGAGTGTTGCGGATGTACTCGATGGCCTGATCCACCTGATCCACGGGCAGGCCGGCGTCGTTCTGACCGGCGAAGCGGCGGCGGGTGCAGTGACGGCAGTACATGGAGCACTGGTCGGTGATCAGCAGCAGGCAGCGGTCAGGATAGCGGTGGGTCAGACCGGGAGCGGGGGAGTCCTCATCCTCGTGCAGGGGGTCCAGCAGGTCGGCGGCGGACTGATGCAGCTCCTTGGCGGTGGGGACGGCCTGCAGCCGGACGGGATCGTGAGGATCGCCGGGCTGAATCAGGGACAGATAATAAGGAGTGATGGCCATGCGGAGGGTGCCGAGGCAGGCCTTAACGCCTTCCTCTTCCTCGGGGGTCAGATCCACATACTTCTTCAGGTCCTCCAGAGTCTCGATGCGGTTCTTGACTTGCCAATGCCAGTCGTTCCACTGCTCGTCAGTCACATCGGGGAACAGGATCTTACGGCGGGACTCTACCATAACAAGGTCATCCTTTCTAAATCAGTGTGGGGATGTGCCATTCACAGGCGTCAGGGACCGGGAACCGGAACGGGGGGAGAAAGGGTTGGGGAGGAGAGTTTCTCCAGCGGGACCGGGGCCGGAATCATCGGCCGCAGAACGATCACATCAATCAGCTCATCTGTCGATGGGACAGGTAAGTCACAAAATAAATGGGAAATAATCTGGAAATCGGTAAAACAGGAACTTACAGGTACTTCTTTTCGAAGTAGGCCTTCAGCTGGGGATTCTCTCGCAGCGCCCCACGCAATGTTCCATTGCGCGGGGACCCCGTGATTTGACATCCTCGGGGCAACTGAATTGCCCCTGCGGGAACGCTGCGCGTTCTGCGCGCCAAAAGGCGCGGCCAGCTGGCGCTGGCGTCCGAGCTGCACAGACAGCTCAGAATATCTTACAGATATTTCTTCTCGAAGTAGGCCTTCAGCTGGGGATTCTCACGCAGCTCGGACAGAGTGATCTCGGCGTGGTCCTTGGTGTAGCCGTTGCCGACGATCATGGTGACGTCCTTGCCGCAGCCCTCGGCGCCCAGAGCAGCCTTGGCGAAATCGGTGGCCATGGAGAAGAAGTACACCACGCCGTTGTCATGGACGGGCAGGATGGCGGCCATCTCGCAGGCGGGCACGTTCACGATCAGGATGGAGACATCGTACTCCTTGCCGTTGTTGACGGCCAGGGACTTCTCCAGCACCTCGGTGGGGTTGGTGGCGGAGCCAACGATGGCGTGGTGGCACAGGTTCATGCTCTTCAGCAGGTCGGCGTCCTCCTGGCAGATGACCAGGGCAACCACGTTGCCGGTGGGGCCAACGCGCTTCATGGCCTCGTAGCAGCACATCATGCCGCCCTTGCCGGCGCCGCCCAGGATGAGCACGGAGTCACCGGGCTTCACCAGCTTAGCGGTCTGGGCAGGAGCACCAGCCACGTCCAGAGCGGCCAGGGCCAGCTCCTCGCTCATGTCGTCGGGCAGCTTGGCATACAGGCCGGACTCAAACAGGATAGCCTGGGCATCCACGTCCACGCGGTCGATCTCGGGGTGGATGGCCTTGATCTTGTTGATCTTCAGGGGAGTCAGGGACAGGGAGACCAGAGAAGCGATCTTGTCGCCCACCTTCAGATCGATCTTGCCCTGCAGGTCCTCGCCGATCTCACGGACGGTGCCGATGAACATACCGCCGGAACCGGTGACGGGGTTCTGCATCTTGCCGCGCTCATTGACGATATCCAGGATCATCTGCTCGGTCTTGGCCAGGTCCTTCTCGCAGGCCTCATAGATCTGGGTGAAGGAAGCGGAGTCAATGTTCAGAGCGGAAACGTCGCACAGGATCTCATTGGAGTAGCACTCCATGGTGTTGTCGATCTTCTTGGCAGCCTGGGTCAGCAGGCCCTTGGGCTCGATGACGCGGTGAGTGCCGTACTTGTTGCCTTTCTTCTGCATAGAAAGTTCCTCCTGTTTCGTTTAATGTTTGGTTGGGGAGATATATGGTTGGGGAGATAAGTAAAACAAAGGAATGGGATCAGGCCAGGGACAGGATCTTCCGGGCCTCATCGGGAGTGGCGATCTCGCGGCCCAGCTCCTTGGCCAGGCGGACCACCTTGGCGACCAGCTCGCCGTTGGAGGCGGCCTTGTGGCCCTTCTCCAGGTAGATGTTGTCCTCAAAGCCCACGCGGACGTTGCCGCCCATCACGATGCCGGCGGCAACCATGGGCCAGGCGCCCCGGCCGATGCCGGTGACGGTCCAGGTGGAACCGGCGGGGATCTGCTTCACCAGGTAGTCCAGGTTGCCCACGGTGGCGGGGGTGCAGCCGGACACGCCCAGCACGAAGTTGAACTGCATGGGAGCGCCGGGGACCAGACCCTTGTTGGCCATGTTCACGATGGTGTCCAGGTGGCCGATCTCGAAGCACTCATACTCGGGCTTGATGTTGTTTTCGATCATGCGCTTGCCGAAGGCCCGCATGGTGGGCATATCGTTGACGAAGATGTCGTCGCCGAAGTTGCAGGTGCCGCAGTCCAGAGTGGCCATCTCGGGGCACAGCTCGGTGGGCTGGAGCCGCTCCTCAGGAGTCATGCCGGTGGCGCCGCCGGTGGAGGGGATCAGGATCACGCCAGGGCAGGCCTCCTTGATGGCGTCCAGGATCACCCGGAACCGCTCCCGGTCCTGAGTGGGGGTACCATCGTCCTCGCGGACGTGGACGTGGATGACAGCGGCGCCGGCATCAAAGGCGCTCTTGGCCTCGCGGACCATTTCCTCCACAGTGTAGGGGACAGCGGGATTGTGCTCTTTGGTGACCTCTGCGCCGCAGATGGCCGCGGTGATAATAAGCTTTTCCATGACACGCCTCCTCGAAAAAATAAAGCTACCTCGCCGGTAGGAGATCCATTCCTCCGGCGAGATAGCGCTTCATGAACAAAAAAACACTACTCATGTCCGCGGGAGGGGAGACTCTCGTTCAGACACAAATAGCGCTTCATGTGACTCATGACAATCCGTAAGCACTGGGCCCACGGCTCAGGGGGAGGGCTGTACGATTCACGTCCCCCTTCGGCGGAGCGGACATTCACAGAGTACATCGGGCTCGCCTGCCCTTATCATTGCTCTGCTACCTTGCGCTCCGCGCCTCTATCCATGCGTGTTATTCACTTTTGACAAATTCACTATAACTCAGGCCATTTGGTTTGTCAACTATTTTTTGAAAAATTAGGCTCACAAAATTTTTCTCCGTTCTGTAGACTTTTGTACGCTACAGCGGGATAGTGCTTACCAAATGGTAACCAGAACTGGAAGGGCAAAAACTCCGGCAGGCGGCGTGAACCGCCTGCCGGAGCAGGGAAAATTTACAGGTCGGCCTGGAAGAGTTCCATGAGGGTATCGTCCAGTTTGAGCAGTCGGCACACCCGGAGGGCGTCCCGGGGACAGGGGGCTCCGGGAGGGGCGGGAAGGAGCCGATAGTCCATCCGGCGGGCGATCCGCTTGCGGGGATCGTCCCCCTCGTCGCCCTGGATGTCCCGTACCAGACCGGCCACCTGGTAGTGGGCGGCGGCCACGTCGGACACCCCGTCATAGTGGGTGGTCATGAGAGCAACGCAGTCCAGACTGCTCAGGTGACGCACCAGAGCACGGGCCAGGGCCGCGCCCTCCTGGGGGTTGGTGCCCCGGGCAAATTCGTCCAGAGCCACGAAGAAGAACTGGCCGTGGGTTTCCCGCAGCAGCTTGTCCAGCAGATGGACTTCCTTGCCGAAGGAGGACAGGCCGCCGGTGCCGGGGCCGCTGTCGGCCAGGATGAGCTCCACCCGGTGGAACAGGGGAAGGGTGGCGGACTGGGCAAAGACGAAGAAGCCGCACTGGCACAGAAGCAGGGAGAGCACGGTGGAGCGGAGAGACACCGTTTTGCCGCCCATGTTGGCGCCGGTGATGACGGTGCAGCCCGGCTTCAGGTCCAGATCCAACAGGGTAAACTGTTCGCCACGCTCAGCCAGATCCTCCTCCACCTGGGGATGGCGCACCCCCCGGAGGGTGATGGATTTGTCGGTGCTGAGTGCGGGCCGCACGCAGTTGTACCGCAGAGCCAGCTTGGCCTTGGCCACGATGAGATCCAGCCGGCCCAGAGTCTCCATGTTGTCCAGGAAAGCCTGCTTGTAGGCCATCAGCTTGCCGGTGAGCATCCGGCGGACCTCCAGCTCCAGCTTATCCTCCTCCACCGCCAGGACACGGCGCTTTTCCATCAGGGGCCCCCGTTTGTCCTCCATGGTCATGCGGATAGCCTTCTCCAGCTTGGCCTTCTCCGCACGCAGAGGAGCCAGGTCGTTGTGGTAGGAATTGACAACAGAGAAGGTGGGCAGACGGCGGCCCTCCGGGTCCATCAGCTCCAGGGCGTCGGCCAGGGAGGGGAAGGACAGCCCGGCCATGGGGGGCAGAGCGGCGTAGGCCTGGACCAGCTGCTCCAGGGTGACCAGGAAATGCTTGATCTCAAAGAGCTCCACCAGATCGAAGGGGGCGCCGGGGTCCCGGTCGAAAGAGCCCCGGATGTCGTGAAACAGGGGCAGGCAGCGGGTCACGCCCCGCAGGGCAGCGGCGGCGTCCTTGCGCTCGGCCTCGGTGAGCCGCACCGGGCCGCAGCCGCAGCCCTCGGTCTGAGGGGCGGTGGTGCCTGCGTTCCAAAGCTCCATGGCCAGAGCCACATTGTCCAGCTCCTCCTCCAGGGCGGCTTCCTCTCCGGGGCCGTACCACCGCAGGGAGCGGGCGGCCGCCTTGCCGAACGGCGACATGGGACTCAGCCGGTTCAGTACCCACTGAAACCCTGCGTTTTCCCGCAGTTCATGCGTCAGTTCCATCATGATCCTCCTTCACGTTGACCACCGGCAGGTGGATGGCCTGCCGCAGGGCGGAGATGAATTTATCCGGTTCAAAGTGCCAGCCGTAGGCAGACCAGGGGTTGGCCGCCACAGCGGCGATGGTCAGCTCCCGGCGGACAGCCAGTTGGCCGCCGTTGCGCTGGAACAGCTCCAGGGCGGCCCGGCCTGCCAGCAGGTGGGTGGCGTCCTGAGTGACCAGGGTAGTGGGAGCGCCCCGGCGGGCCAGGGTTTTGAGCAGGGGGTCGGTAACCCCTCCCGCCGCCCACACCGCCAGGGGGCGGCGGGGCAGCTTGTTCCACTTGGGGCTGCCGCCTTCGTCCAGGGGCAGCTCCAGAGGGGTGCCGTCCAGCTCAAACAGAGCAAAGCGGTCCTCCACGCCCTCCAGGGCAGAACGCAGGCCGGCGTGCTCCGGCACTTTCCGGTCAAAGAGCCAGCAGGTGTGGGCGGTCTCCGATACCACCAGGTCCATATCCCGGTCCAGAGAGGCACCGGTACACAGCAGGGCCACGCCCTCCACACCGGCGCCAGCCAGAGACTTCCGTCCGGCGGCCCCGTCGATGAGGACCCGCTGGGCCCCCAATTCCATGAAGCGAGCGGTGAGGGGGCGCAGCTGTCCGGCGGCAGAGGGTCCGGCCAGCTGCACATAGCCGTCAGACAGGGTGCGGAAAATAGCCACCGGTCCCAGGGGGGTCATCACGTCGGTCAGGTCCACCACCTCCAGGGTGGCGTCGCACAGCGTGATCATGCCCCGGGCAGTGGCGAACAGATCGCCGGCTTTCAGGTACAGATCGGGCTTCTCGGTCCCGGTGACCAGGTCGGTGCGTTCTCCGTCCCGGCCCACCGAGGTGAGGGCCAGCCGCTCGTCCCCCAACTCGGCCATCAGGCGGCGCATGGCGGTGGTCTTGCCCGCGTTCTTGCACAGGCCGATCACGGTCACGGGGGAGGCATCCCCCACCAGCGGCGCTAACAGATGTTCCAAAATAGGGCCTCCCTTCCATAGGAAAATTGGGTCATTTTTGAGTTCGTCGAGGCCATTATAAGAGGCCCCCATCGGTTCTGTCAATGGGGAGAAGCAGAATTCCAGCCGCCTGAAATCAGATGCGAGGAGTAGCAGAAAATGAAAAAAGCATATATCAATCATGCAGAGCCGGGGAACGGACGAAAGAAATATATAGCATAATGGCAGGATAAATGATTACTTTTTGGAATATAAAAAATAGAATTTACAAAATAACCGGGGAAAACCAAACGAAAATCATTTGACAGAAAAGAGGAACGCTTTTGCGTATGAAATTTTGGAATGGAATTGATGCAAAAAAAGAAAACCGCCTGTCCGACGGAACAACCGTCAGACAGGCGGAATGCGGTGGGGGAAAAGCTTACTGCTTGGAGAACTGGTCCTTGCCGGCGCCGCACAGGGGGCACACCCAGTCAGCGGGAACCTGCTCCCAGGCAGTGCCGGGGGCCACGCCGTTATCGGGGTCGCCCTCAGCGGGGTCGTAGATATAGCCGCAGAGATCGCAGACGTACTTATCCATGTTGGAACACTCCTTGTTTTCAATCAAAATCAAGCGGCAGATACCGGACGGGGGAAACAACCTTGCCGGATGTCCTGTCCTGTGGTATGATACGCTTGTTACGCTACTATTTATAACACATCGGGGGACACTGTGAAAATTGGCAATATCACGATAAATTCGGCTCTGGCGCTGGCTCCTATGGCGGGAGTGACAGACCTGGCCTTCCGGACCATCTGCCGGGAGCTGGGGGCGGGCTATACCATTACGGAGATGGTGAGCGCCAAGGCCCTGTGCTATCAGGACAAAAAGTCGGTTCCGCTCCTTCAGCTGGGGGAGGGGGAACATCCGGCGGCGGTGCAGATCTTCGGCAGCGACCCGGCCTGTATGGAGCAGGCAGCGGGTATGGCCGCGGAGCGCTCCGGCGCCGATATCATCGACATCAATATGGGCTGCCCGGTGCCCAAGGTGGCCAATTCCGGCGACGGCTCGGGGCTGATGAAGAACCCGGAACTGGCTGTGAAGGTGGCGGAGGCGGTGATCCGGGGGGCTGGCGGCAGGCCGGTGACGGTGAAGTTCCGTCTGGGCTGGGACAAGGGCTCCATCAACTGCGTGGAGTTTGCCAAAGCCATGGAGGAGGCCGGAGTGGCTGCCGTGGCGGTCCACGGCCGCACCCGGACCCAGATGTACTCCGGCACCGCCAACTGGGACTACATCCGGGCGGTAAAAGAGACGGTTTCCATTCCGGTGATCGCCAACGGCGATGTATTTGAGCCCAAGGACGCGGTGCGCATCCTCAAGTACACCGGGGCGGATATGGCCATGATCGGCCGGGGCTGCTTCGGCAATCCCTGGCTGTTCCAGCGGGCCCAGGCGGCTCTGGCGGGGGAGGAGATCCCGCCCCTGCCGTCCCTGGCTGTGCGGTGTGACACCGCAGTGCGGCAGTTTGAGCTGTCGGCGGCCCAGAAGGGGGAGCACATTGCCTGCCTGGAGGCCCGGAAGCACTACGCCTGGTACCTGAAGGGGGTGCCCCACGCAGGGTACTATAAGGAGCAGATCAGCCATGTGTCCACCCTGGAGGATATCTACAAGGTGACGGCGGGCATCAAACGGGACCTTTCTGACAGAGTGGAGATAGAAGATAGAAGATAGGAGATACGGCGGCCGCAAGTGGGAAGTGAGGTGAGAAAGGCATGAAAGCGGAATGGGAACTGGTCCAGCGGGCCAGGCAGGGGGACGAGGAGTCCTTTGCCGCCCTGGTGGAGCAGAATCAGGGACGGATTTACAATCTGGCCCTGCGGATGACGGGCAACCCGGACGATGCCCTGGAGCTGAGTCAGGAGGCCTTTCTCAACGCCTGGAAGGGGCTGGGCAAATTCCAGGGGGACAGCTCCTTTGCCACCTGGCTGTACCGGCTGACCAGCAACGTTTGCATTGATTTTCTCCGCCGGGAGAAGAGGCGCAGCGCCCTGTCCATGACCATTTCTCTGGACGATGAGGAGGAGGCCAGGCAGGCCGAACTGCCCGACGAGCGGTTCTCCCCCCATGTGGAAGCTGAGCGCCGGGAGCGGCAGGAGACGCTCCGGGCGGGCCTCAGCACCCTGTCGGCGGAGCACCGGCGGGTGCTGATCCTGCGGGAGCTGGAAGGGCTGTCTTACGGCGAGATCGCCCAGGTACTGGGTCTGGAGGAGGGCACGGTGAAATCCCGCATTGCCCGTGCCCGGCTGGCCCTGCGGAACTATTTGAAAAAACAGGGGAACTTTTTTGATTCGTCCACGTCTATACCTTGAACAACGGGGGACCTACCCCCGAATGGAGAGGAGGGAACGATATGCTGAGCTGTGACGAGGCGCTGGAACTAATCAGCGCCCGGTTGGACGGACCTCTGACCCAGGAAGAGACTGCCCGGCTGGAGGAGCACCTGTCGGCGTGCCCGGCGTGCCGGACCCTTGCGGAGGATCTGAAGGAGCTCCATGAGGAATTACCCCAGCTGGCCGCTCAGCCCCCTGCCGGGCTGAAGGAGGGGGTTATGGACCAGATCCACACCTCCAAGGTCACCCCCTTCCAGAGCAAGAAGCGTCAGTGGCGCTGGCGGAGCCTGGCCTCCCTGGCGGCGGTGGCCGCCCTGGTGCTGGTGGGCGCGGGCGTTATGGACAAGTGGCGGACCGGCGGCTTCCGGGGCGGCGAGCAGGCCCCCGGCAGCATTTCCGTGGCGGTGGAGAGCAACCTGCCTGCCGGAGGCGATGAGGAGGGACCAATGACCCGAGAGATCGCGCCCCAGCCCACTCAGGCCCAGACAGAGAGCGGCAATCAGGAGGATCAGACTGCCGGCGGTAGCTCCGGTCAGGGGACAGACAGCCAGCAGGGCGGTCAGAGCTATTCCGGAGAGGGCAGCACAAAGACCACGGAGCCTGCTGCTGCGTCCCAGACACCTGCTGAAACTGGAGCTGAACCCTACAGCGTGACCCCGGACGACCGGGGCGTCCAGACGACCCAGGCCACCGTGAATCCCACGCTTACCCAGATCGGTCTTACCCAGACGGAAGCCCTGTACAAGCTGGCCGCCTGGCTGGGCTGGAACACCGACGAGCTGACGGTGGGTGAGGACGGTACCATGACCGGCCCCACTGCTCAGGACGGCACTACCACCAAGCTGATGTGTGCCGGACTGAACCAGGAGGGTACCGGCTGGCTGTGCCAGCTGGAGCAGGTCACCCCTGGCCCTGACGGTACCGCCAGCTGCACCACCTACACCGTGCCGCTGGACGGCAGCGAGATCGTGCAACCGTAATTATTTTGAGAAAGCGCAGGCCGCGGGCCTGCGCTTTTTCTATTTGGATGTGAAGAAACAGAGGGCTGGCGCGTAGTTCAGGTGAAAGGCCTTTTCAAACACCTGGAGAGGAGGGGTCATGTGAAGAAGGATGCCGACGGGTTCAATGCCCGGGCGGAGGAGCTGCTGGAGCGGTACGCCGGGCTGGTCTACCGACTGGCCTTTGCCCGTACCCGCCGCCGGGATGCGGCGGACGATATTTTTCAGGAGGTCTTTCTCCGCTATGTGGCCAAGGGGCCGGACTTTGAGAGCGAGGAGCACGCCCGCGCCTGGTTCTGCCGGGTGACGGTGAACTGCGCCAACTCATACTGGCGCAATCCCTTCCGCCGGCGCACTGAGCCGCTGGAGGCGGCGGAGCACCTCCCGGCCCCGGAGACGGCGGAGAGCGGATTGGACGCCTGCCTGGACAGGCTGTTCCCCGAGCTGCGGGTAGTGGTCCATCTCTACTACTACGAGGGGTACTCCACCCCTGAGATTGCCGGGCTGCTGGGCAAGAAGGAGTCCGCCGTGCGGATGCGCCTGATGCGGGTCCGGCGGCAGCTGCGGGACTATCTGGAAGAAGGAGGGGATTCCTGTGTTTGAGCATGACTATCGCGCCAAATTTGACGAGATTGCTCCGGACCGGGCGCTGGTGGAGGGTACCCGGGACCGGATGAGAAAAGCGTTGTCCGGGGAGAAGGCCCGGCCCCGCCGCCTTACCCGCCGGGGGCTTGTGGCGGCAGCCGCTGCCGCCGTCCTCACGGTTTCGGCCCTGGCGGCGGGGCCTTCCTCTGCCTTACCCGGGAGTTTGCGCGATTTTTCTAAAGTTTTAGTTGTAACTGACGGAACTTTCATGTATAATGGACAACAGCAGTTTACCATGCTGCTCCGCGATTCCAAATGTAAGGAGAGGAAACAAGTTATGAGCTATTCCGTACAAAATATCCGCAACGTCTGTCTGCTGGGACACGGTGGCAACGGAAAGACCTCCCTGGCCGAGAGTATGCTGTTTTTGACCGGTGGTACCCCCCGTCTGGGCAATCCTGCCGACGGAAACACCGTTTGTGATTATGATCCCGAAGAGACCCGCCGCCAGATTTCCATCTCCACCGCGGTGGCCCCCATTGAGTACAATGGCTGTAAGATCAACGTGCTGGACACTCCCGGCTACTTCGACTTCTCCGGTGAGGTCATGGAGGCCATGCAGGTTTCCGACGCCGCCATCATCGTCTGCTCCGCCAAGGGCGGCATGAGCGTGGGCGCCGAGAAGGCCTGGAAGCTGTGCCAGCGCCGCAATATGCCCCGTCTGCTCTACATCTCCAAGACCGACGAGGATAACTCCGATTACAACGCCGCCTTCGATACCCTGCGGGAGCGCTTCGGCAAGAACATCGCCCCCGTGGTGGCCCCCATCTGGGACGCCGATAAGAAGGTCATCGGCTTCATCGACGTGCTCCATAAGCGTGCCTTTGAGGCGGGCCCCAAGGGCGAGCGCGTGGAGATCGACGTGCCCGAAGAGAAGCTGCCCGTGCTGGACGAGCTGTACGACGCCCTGAAGGAGTCCGTGGCCGAGACCAGCGAGGAGCTGATGGACAAGTATTTCTCCGGCGAGGACTTCACCTACGCCGAGATGATCCAGGGCCTGCGCCAGGGCGTGAAGGACCTGTCCCTCTTCCCCGTGGTGTGCGGCTCCGCCATCACCGGCCTGGGCACCCGTATGCTGCTGGATATCATCGTGGAGCTGCTGCCCTCTCCCCTGGAGGGTCATCCCCTCATGGGCGAGAACGAGAAGGGCGAACTGGACGAGTTCGTGGCCTTCCCCGGCGCTCTGCCCTGCGCCTTTGTGTGGAAGACCGTGTCCGACCAGTACGGCAAGTACTCCTATGTGAAGGTGCTCTCCGGTAACCTGAAGCCCGATATGCAGGTGGTCAACGCCCGCACCGGCGCGACCGAGAAGCTGGGCCGCCTGTACGTCATGAAGGGCAAGAAGGCTGAGGAGGTCAAGGAGCTGGAGTGCGGCGACATCGGCGCCATCGGCAAGATGGACAAGGTCAAGACCGGCGACACCCTGTCCGACCCCCGTAAGGTGGTCAAGATCGAGCCCATCCCCTTCCCCGAGCCCTGCTATTCCGTGGCCATCAGCCCCAAGACCAAGGGCCAGGAGGACAAGATCGCTGCCGGTCTTACCCGCCTGAACGAAGAGGATCTCACCTTCAACTGGGTGAACAACGCCGAGACCCACCAGATGGTGGTTTCCGGTACCGGCGATATGCAGATGGACGTCATCGTCTCCCGCCTGAAGAGCCGCTTCGGCGTGGACGCCGAGCTCTCCGAGCCCCGTGTGGCTTACCGTGAGAAGATCCGCAAGAAGGTGGAGGTCCAGGGCCGCCACAAGAAGCAGACCGGCGGTCACGGCCAGTTCGGCGACGTGTGGATGCGCTTTGAGCCCGGCGACACCGAGGAGCTCCAGTTCTGCGAGGAGGTCGTGGGCGGCGCTGTGCCCAAGAACTACTTCCCCGCTGTTGAGAAGGGTATGCGTGAAGCCGTGGTCCACGGCGTGTTGGCGGGCTATCCCGTGGTGTACCTGAAGGCCACCCTGTTCGACGGCTCCTATCACCCCGTTGACTCCTCCGAAATGGCCTTTAAGACCGCCGTGCAGCTGGCTTACAAGGCCGGTATGCCCCAGGCCAGCCCCGTGCTGCTGGAGCCCATCGGCGAGCTGAAGGTCACCATCCCCGACAGCTACATGGGCGACGTCATCGGCGACCTGAACAAGCGCCGCGGCCGCGTGATGGGTATGAACCCCGACGGCGAGGGCAACCAGGTGGTGGAGGCCGAGGTGCCTATGGCGGAGATGAGCCGCTATGCCATCGACCTTCGGTCCATGACTCAGGGCCGCGGTTCCTTCACCTTCCACTTTGTCCGCTACGAGGACGCTCCTCCCGCCGCCCAGGAGAAGGCCATTGAGGCCGCCAAGGCGATGCAGGAAGAGGCAGACTAATAAGAGCACAAGGGCCGGGCTGAAATCAGCCCGGCCCGTTTTATACGGCGGCAGGAGGACGCGTCCTCGTTCAAGCGTTTTGCCCTAAGGGCAAAACCTTGATGCCGGGGCAATTCACTTGCCCCGAGCAGATAAAAAGAAATGGGGTCCCCGGCGGGGCTTGCTCCGTTGGGGCGGACGCACCTCCCGCCGCCCAGGAGAAGGCCATCGAGGCCGCCAAGGCGATGCAGGACGAGGCAGACTAATCAGATGCACAAGGACCGGGCTGAAATCAGCCCGGTCCTTTTTTGCGGAAGAACAGCTATTATGTGCCGTAGGGGCGATTCCTACGAAAGAAGATCTGCACTTTCTGCTGTGGGGTAGAACTGAAGCGCGTCCTGAACGGTGTAGAAGGGACCGTACCAGTTCAGACCGTTGCTCATTCTGGCCTCCATAGCGGTCATGGCGGGGTACTGGAGGGCGGTGCGCTGGTGGGTGTAATTGAACCAGCTGTCAAGGATATAGCCGTCCTGGAGTGCTGCAACGGGATAGGCCAGATAACCCCGCTTGTTTTCGCCCGTCTCAGGCATGGAGAAGGCGGCGAATATGTCGGTGCTGGTCTGCTCTCCCCAGAAGATGCTGTCTGAGGTAAAGGTCTGCTCGCCCAGATAGTAGTAAGGAGCGGAGTAGGTTTGCCCGTTCTTGTCGTACAGCACCCGACCGGAGACAGTTCCCGCAGACCTCCATCCCTCCGAAAGGTGCTGGGCGGGCCAGAGCTGGATAGACTCGGTGCCGTAGAAACCGGGGTCCTCGGTCCAGAGGAAGTGGTGGAAAATCATCCATCGACCTTGTTCGCCGGGCAGCTCCACCGCCACACCAGTGATGCGCAGGGGTTCGTTCGCGCTGTTATTCACAGAATGATTGTGGACATCTGTTACCACCCGCAGGGCGCCGTCGCAGGCGGCGATGTCCTCGGTAGTCAGATCTTGGAGCACATAGTCGGGGAAGCCCAGTTCCAGCAGCTGTGCCTCGATCTCCTCCACACCGCTGTGCTCGGCAGGGCCTGTCGCCTGCCAGTCCATGGGATACTTGCACCCCAGCAGCCAGCCCAAAAAGCAGCCGGCCACCAGCAGGATGGCAATGGCCAGGGCCGCGGTTCCGTCCTCGATGCGCACCGGCGCGGGGCGGATGGCATAGCCCGCCTGATCCAGCTCTTTGGACAGCTTCCACAGGCTGCGGAGGATACAGATATAGCTCACCAACAAGATGACAAGAAGGATGAATCCAACATACTGCACCAGGGCCAGCAGGAAAATGACGCCATACCATACCATCAGAGCCACGGCGCCCCCTGCACGAGCGGGAAGCCCCGCCTTTTGCTGCACCGCCCGAAATCCGCGCCACAGGCAGAAGAATTGGGCGAATGTAAGGAGCAGATTCACTCCGGTCAATCCATAGACCACGGGAGAGGGGAATATGGTGCTGTGCCAAATGGTGCTGTTGGAGATCAGTCCGGCATACAGATAGACGGCACGGAACACCGTGATGCCGAAGCAGAGACCCAGCCACCGATTTTCCCGCCGCAGGGCCCGGAAGCCCAGCAGCATCAGCGCCATACCTATGGCGGGGAGAAGGTAGTTGAGCCACCAGAAATTCAAAGTGACGGTGGTGAGGGCGATGCCGGTGAGGATGCGCTTGGTGGCCAGCCGCCAGGGGGTGACCTCCGCTACCACTTCTTCCGGTGGGGGCTGGATGACGCTGCTTTCCAGTAGAGCTTCAAATTCCTGCTCATCCATGGCCTCCCAATCAGGGTCCCGCATATCCCTCACCTCCCAACAGTTTCCGCAGACGCTTTTTCAGCCGGTAGAGCTTGCCCTCCACCGCCCGCTCCGTGGTGCCCAGTTCGGCGGCAATCTGAGCCGTGGGCTGTAAGTAGTAATATTTTCGGTAAAAGAGGGTCTGCTCGTCGGGGGAGAGCAGGAGTAAGGCCCGATTGACGGCGGCCTGCCGCTCCTGCCGCAGAAGCAGCTCCTCCGGGGTGGGCTGGGTGGAGGGGGTGTTTTCGTCCAGGTCCTGGGTGCTGTGGTGGGGTTGAACGGCCCGCCGGTGATTTCGGGCGGTATTGCGGACCACCGCAGTCAGCCAGGCAGTCCAGCTGCCCCGCTGGGGATCGAACTGGTCCACCCGGTCCCATACCCGCATGGCCGCCTCTGACAGACAGTCCTCCTGGTCGTGGGGGTCTGTCACGATGGGCGCGATGATATAGCGCATCAGGGGACCGTAATAGCGCAGCAGATCATGCAGCCCGGTCTCATCCCGCCCCAGCAGCCGCTCTATGATGTCCCGCTCCTCCACGCCAGCACCCCCTTTCCACGTTGCCTTTCTGTTTCATTATACACGGGGTGGTGGGAAAACCCACGGACAATTTTCAGAAAACTTTCAGAAAAAAGGGGAGACAAGGGAAGAAAACTATGGTAGACTTGAATACACCCGAGTCGTGCCTGCATAAGAATGTTAGACACAATTACAAGGAGGAAACTTTTATGCGTACAGGAAAGAGAGTTGCGGCCCTTGCGCTGGGCGCCGCGTTGACCCTGTCCATGACTGCCTGCGGCAACGGAACTGCCAACAAGGAGGATGCCACCGAGAAGATCCGGGCGGCCACAGAGAAAGTCAACGCTGCGGAGAGCATGGAGGCCACCATGGTCATGGAGATGGATATGTCCGCCATGGGCCAGAGCGTCCAGACCGACACCACCATGGATATGGTGTGCTTCAACGACCCCATGAAGATGAAGGCCGATATGACCATGGATATGGGCGCTCTGGGCTCCGTGTCCATGAGCATTTTCGCCCAGGCCGACGGGGATACCTACAATATGTATCTCTATGACGGCAACACCTGGACCAGCCAGACCGCCGCCGTCAATGCGCTGGAGCAGTATGACGCCCAGCAGAGCGTGAACCTCTATCTGGACAGCGGCGCGGAGTACATCAGCGTGGGCACTGAGGAGATCAACGGCGTGACCACCGACAAGTATACCGGCGTGATCCGGGGCGACGCCATGGAAGAGGTGCTTAAGGCCAGCGGCGCCACCACCAATCTGGAGTCCAGCCTGGGCGGCATGGTGGATGTCTCCGAGCTGTACAGCGGCCTGGGCGATATGCCCATCACCGTGTGGATCGACCCGGAGAGCGGCTACCCCGTGCGCTACTTCATGGATATGACCGACGTGATGCAGTCCATGATGAGCAAGGCCATGTCCGGCATCGAGGGCGGCGATACGCTGACCATCGACAAGGTGGAGGTCACCATGGATTGCTCCAACTACAACAACGCCACCGACTTTGAGATTCCGGCGGAGGCTCTGGGCGCCTGATCCAGGCCACAGCCATCAAAAATGGGTGCTGTCAGCAGACAGCACCCATTTTTTGTTGGAAAACTCATTTGTGATACAGCTTGTTGGTCTCATACTGGGGCTCGCAGGTGAGGCGCAGGCCCAGACGGCTGTAGGTGTGGGAGTCCACGGGAGAGAGAATGACGGAGGAGTGGGCCTCACACCCCCGCAGGGCGGAGAGCTGATCCAGCGCCTGCTTGGCCAGAGGATTGGTGGTGGCGGAGATGGCCAGGGCAATGAGAATCTCGTCAGAGTGGAGCCGGGGGTTCACCGAGCCCAGGTGGTGGACCTTCACCTGCTGGATGGGCTCCAGAGCCTCACGGGAGATCAGGTGGTGCTCGTGGTCGATGCCTGCCAGCCGCTTGAGGGCGTTGAGCAGGGTGGCGGAGGAGGCGCCCATCAGATCGGTGGTCTTGCCGGTGACTACCTCGCCGTCGGGCAGCTCGATGGCTCCGGCGGGGTTGCCGGTCTCCTCGGCCACCTGGGCGGCGGCGGCCACCACAGACCGGATGGACACATCCACATGGGCCTGCTGCATAACGGTCTCTAGCTTGTACACCAGATCGTCGGTGGCGGTGCCGATGCGGCGGTCGCACAGGGCGGTGTAATACCGGCGGACGATCTCCTGCCGGGCGGCGGCACACACCGCGTCGTCGTCCACAATGCACTTGCCGGCCATATTCACGCCCATATCGGTGGGGGACTTGTAGGGACACTCGCCCATGATCTTCTCAAATATGGCGGAGAGGACGGGGAAGATCTCCACGTCCCGGTTGTAGTTCACCGTGGTCTCCCCGTAGGCGGCCAGGTGGAAGGGGTCGATCATGTTCACATCCCCCAGGTCGGCGGTGGCGGCCTCGTAGGCCAGGTTCACCGGATGCTGGAGGGGCAGGTTCCAGATGGGGAAGGTCTCAAACTTGGCGTAGCCCGCCTTCACGCCCCGCTTGTACTCGTGGTACAGCTGGGACAGGCACACCGCCATCTTGCCGCTGCCGGGGCCGGGGGCGGTGACCACCACCAGAGGCCGCTGGGTCTCGATATAGTCGTTTTTGCCGTAGCCCTCGTCGCTGACGATGAGGGTGGTGTTGTGGGGATAACCGGCAATGGGATAGTGCAGATAGGTCTTGACGCCCAGGTGTTCCATCCGGCGCTGGAAGGCGTCGGCGGCGGGCTGGCCGGCATACTGGGTGATGACCACGCTGCCCACCAGCAGGCCCTGGCCCCGGAAAGCGTCGATGAGCCGCAGCACGTCCACATCGTAGGTAATACCCAGGTCGCCCCGGACCTTATTTTTCTCAATGTCATTGGCGCAGATGGCGATGACCACCTCTACCGAATCCCGCAGCTCCTTCAGCATCCGGATCTTGCTGTCCGGCTCAAAGCCGGGCAGTACCCGGGAGGCGTGATAATCGTCAAACAGCTTGCCGCCAAATTCCAGGTAGAGCTTGTTGTCGAACTTGCGAATCCGCTCCCGGATGTGCGCCGACTGGAGTTCCAGATATTTTTGATTGTCAAACCCGATTTTGTCCATTTCCGGTCTCCGTCCCTTCTCATATCATTTTTCACTCAACGGCTATTGTACCACAATTCCGGGACGGTCTGTAGGCTTTTTTTCTGTTTGCGGAAAATTTGGCGAAAGTGTTGACATTATACTCCGACAGCTGTAGTATCTATGTAAATACTACAGCTGTAGGAGGGGTGGAGATGAAGCTGAGTGACAAGGAGTGGCGGGTGCTGGAGGCCCTGTGGCCGTCGCCGGAGGGGCTGGCCCTGGGCGAGGTGGTGGAGGCGCTGCGGCCCGCCACCGGATGGAGCCGCAACACGGTGCTGACCTATCTGACCCGGATGGAGGTCAAGGGGCTGGTGACCATCGACAAGACCCAGGCGCCTCATCGCTACCGGTCAGCGATGGACCGGGAGGCCTGTGCCGCCCAGGAGCGGCGGGGGCTGCTGGACCGGGTGTATCAGGGCTCGGCGGGTAAGCTGGTGGCCGCCTTTTTGAAGGAGGAGAAGCTGACTGCCCAGGAGCGGGAGGAGCTGCGGAAGCTGCTGGACGACATGGAGGTGTGATCCATGGAAAACATCTGGGCCTTTTTGATGCAGACCCTTACCGCCTCGGTGGCGGCGGCGATGCTGCTCATTGCCAAGCGGCTCTTTTTGGACAAATTGTCTCCCCGGTGGCAGTATGGAGTGTGGGTCATTCTGGCCCTGCGGGTATTGCTGCCTGCCGGGCTGCTGGGCCGATCCCTCCTGCCGGAGGGGCGGATGGTGCTGGAGACCGCCAGACTGACGGTGGAGGCCAACCTGTCCTCTGCGCTCACTCAGCCCTATACCGGGACGGAGGTGGTGGCCCCGGTCCCGCTGCTCCGGCCTGTCATGCCCACCAGTGTGACCGACTGGCTTTTTATCATTTATGTGGCCGGGGTGGTCCTTACTCTGCTATGGTTTTTGCTGACCTATGTGGCTCTGCGCCGGAAGGTGGCCCGGGGAAGGGCCCCCGCACCTGAGGTGACAGCCCAGCTGGAGCGGGTGGCGGTGAGGTACGGCCTGAAGGTGCCCAAGCGAGTGGTTGTGCTGGCGGCGGCGGAGAGCGCTTTTGTGTGCGGGCCGCTCTCCCCGGTGCTGGTGCTGCCGGAGCGGGCGGTGGATGACAAGGTGCTCCTCCACGAGCTGCTCCACCTGAAATATGGGGATTTGTGGTCCGGCGTGGGGATCTGCCTGCTGCGCTGCCTCCACTGGTGCAACCCCCTGCTGTGGTACTGCTGGAACCGGGCCCAGAATGACAGCGAGGCACTGTGCGACCAGCGGGTGCTGGAACGGCTGGAGGGGGAGCAGCGGCGGGAATATGGCGTGATCCTCCTGTCCATGGCGGAGGACAAATATGCCCGGGCGCCGGGTACCACCTCCATGGCCAACGGGGGCCGCAACATCAAGGACCGTATCGGGGCCATTGCCCGGTTCAAGCGTTACCCCAGAGGGGTGGCTTTAGGGGCCCGGTGCGTGGCGGTGGTGCTGGCGGTGACCTGTCTGGCGGGCACCGGCGGGGCGGTGGCGGTGCCTGAGTATGACCAGCGGGGGAGTTTTGCAATGACCGCCGCCATGCTCAACCGGCCCACCACCGTGGCCGGAGCGCTGGACACCTACGCTAAGGCGGTGCTGTGCGACAGTCCGGTATATTTTGCTATGGTGACCCCGGAGAAGGAACGGGCCCAGGTGGTTCAGGCGGTGGAGGCACCCTTTGAGGAGGTGGACCTGAATGACTCCCTGTTCTGGGAGTTGAATTTTCACTGGTCCCGGCCTGCCTGGCAGGCGGAGTGGTCGGTGATGAACCTGCTGGCCGATGGAGCGGGTGGCTACACCGGCACCCTGTTTTTTGTCCCACTGGAGGGAGATGAGACCAAAGGCGTGGCCGTCCAGCAGGTGGCGGTCCGTCCGGAGGGAGAATTCTGGACGGTAACTCCCCTGGGGGAACTGGAGAGCTGGATGGGATTCGCCGAGGACGGGGCGCCCCGGTGGCTCCCCCGGAATTTGAACACCCCCGGCACCACCTACGTGGCGGAGACAGCCACCCTTCGGGTGGAGGTGGACCTGCGGATGCAGCTGGGCATTGACCGCACCGTATCCTCCTACAGGCCGCAGCAACTGGTCGGTTATCTCTCCAGCGGCTGGGTCGAGCCGGCTCCCCGCCCCAATACCCCGTTTACTTTGATGCAGGACGGCTTTGCCCTCCGAGTCACTGTGAGACAGACGGAGGAGCCTGTGGAAGTGCCGGTGGAGCTGGCCTTCATGTCCCGGTCCGCCGATCCGGAGCGCGCCCTTTCCCAGGCGGACTACCGGTATACCCTGTATCCGGTGGGGCCGGATGAGGACCCAGTGCGGAAGAGCACCGGCTTATACAGCGGCGAGAATATGACCCTGACCGCCATGCCAGAGGCCCTGGCGGTGGCCGTTGAGGACGGGGATCGAACCTACATCTGCGTGGCTCTGCCGGAGGAGGTGGTCCCATGAGCAGTACCTATCGTGGCCTGACCAAAATTGCCTGGGGCTATGTATTTCTCCATCTGAATCTGAACCTGGGTACCCTGAACGTTCTGCCCAACTGGGTGGGCTATCTGCTGTTTTTCTCCGCCATCACCCTGCTGGGGGATCAGCTGCGGGACCTGACCCTGCTCAAACCCTTCTGCATCCTGCTGGGAGCGAGGGAGCTGGCCGACTGGCTGGCGGTGTTTGCCACCGGACAGACACTGATGGGGCAGTTTTTCCTGCTGGATGCGCTGCTTACCTGCATCGGCCTCTATTTCCACTTCCAGCTGCTCACCGACCTGGCCCTTCTGGCGGAGGCGGCGGGGGAGAGCGGAGGCGGCCTGCGGACCTGCCGCAACGTGGACGCGGTGCTGCGTACCCTCATGTGCCTGCCCCTGCCCTGGGAGGAATGGGATACCCTGGGCACGCTTATTCTGATGGGTGTGCTGGTGGTATGGATCATCGTCATGTTCTGCATCATCTGGCAGCTCTTCCGCCTGCGGAAGAAATTTGCCTGAAAAGGGCCTGTTGCAAAATAGCTGTTTTGCACAAACCTGTCATTGCGAGCCAGTGCGCACACTGGCGTGGCAATCCGTTTCCCCGGCAAAAGGGGCGGATTCCCACGAAAAACGGCCGCCCGGTGGGCGGCCGTTTTTCTCGGAATGACGGGTCTTTGTACGAGCTGCACATTTTGCAACAGCCCCTTTTTTGTAACCGGATTGTCATTGACAGAATGGTCTATAGACTGTAGACTACAGGTGAGGACGACAAGTAGTAGACCAAAGGAGGCGATCCTATGAGCGATTGGAAACTGGGGGCGGTGGAGTCCCGTTTTGCCGGTCTCATCTGGCAGGGGGAACCCATGACCTCCACCCAGCTGGTGCGCCAGGCGGAGGAGGCCCTGGGCTGGAAAAAGTCCACCACCTATACGGTGCTCAAGCGGCTGTGCCAGCGGGGCATTTTTCAAAATCAGGACGGGGTGGTGACCGCCCTGGTATCCAAAGAGGAGTTCTACGCCCGGCAGAGCGAGGAATTTGTGGAGGAGACTTTTTCCGGGTCCCTGCCTGCCTTCCTCACCGCCTTCACCCGCCGGAAAAAACTGTCCCAGGAGGAGATCACGCAGTTACAGCAGCTCATCGATGAGAACAGGGGGTGACCTAAGATGACGGCATTCTTATCTCAGACGCTGTTTCCGACCCTTTTGAACATGGGCCTCACGGCGGGTATCGTGATCCTGTGTGTGATAGCGGCCCGACTGGCCCTGAAGCGGGCCCCAAAGGTCTTTTCCTATGCCCTGTGGGCGGTGGTGCTCTTCCGGCTTCTGTGTCCGGTGTCCCTGCCCTCCGGCATCTCCCTGCTGGGGGCCCTGGATGCCCCGGCCAGACAGGCAAGCCCGGTGGTGAGCACCGTCACCTATGTGCAGCCCCAGCGGCAGCCGGAGGCTATCCAGCCCCAGACCGAGCAGGTGCCGGTGGAGCCCCAAACACCCGCCTCTGATTCCTTGGCTCCTGTAGTCCCGGAACAGCAGGCTACTTCCACTGTGGACTGGGCCGCTGTGGCGGCCTGGGTGTGGTTGGCCGGCGTGCTGGGCATGGCGGGGTTCAGCATCTTCGCCCTGCTCCGGCTGCGGCGCAGGCTGGTGGGCAGCCTGCGTTTGCGAGACAACATCTATCTGGCCGACCACATCTCCACCCCATTTGTGCTGGGATTGGTGCGGCCCCGGATCTATCTGCCCTCCACCCTGACCCAGGGGGAGATGGGCTACATCATCCGCCATGAGCAGTACCACATCCGCCACGGGGATCATGTGGTGAAGGTGCTGGCCTTTGCCGCCCTGTGCCTCCACTGGTTCAACCCCCTGGTGTGGGCGGCCTTCATTCTGGCGGGCAAGGACATGGAGATGCGGTGCGACGAAGCGGTGGTGCGGCAGCTGGGCGAGCGGGTCAAGGCCGACTACTCGGCCTCCCTGCTGGCGCTGGCCACCGGGCGGCTCACCATCGCGGGTACTCCTCTGGCTTTCGGCGAGGGAGACCCCAAGGGGCGTATCCGCAACCTGCTGCGGTGGAAGCGGCCCCGTATGTGGCTGTCCCTGGTGGCGGGGGTGGCCTGTGTGGCGGTCATCGCCGCCTGCGCCTCCAACCCCGCTGGGCAGAACACCGGCGGCAGCGGGCAGTATCAGAGCATGGAGGACTTTGCCCAGAAGACGATGGACAACGCCAAAGAGGTGACCTACTACTCCTACGCGAATCAGGAGGCCACCGCCCAGGTCACGAGTACCAAGCTGGCCTGGTTGGACAAGCAGGGAGAGTTGGAGGGGCTGGCTCCCGAGGGCACCCTGGAGGCCTGGACCTTCAACTATCTGGTGCAGATCGACGCCCCTGCGGAGGATATCGCCCTGGTGGGTGGGATGTACGAGGAGGACGGCTGGTTTGACCTGGAGGGCCAGGGGGGCCACAACATCGTCTCCCTGCGCTACCCGGACGGCACCTACGATATTCTCTACAACCAGATCGTCAACGACGACATAGAGTTTTTGGGCCACCACAACAGCTATGAGGAGGCTATCTACGACTGGTATGTGACGGACCAGGGTCTGGACCTGCCCCTCCATGTAAAGGACTGGAACGTTTTGATGCTCGGCCCGGATGGGGAACAGGAGATCAATGTCCCGGTCCGCCGCTACGACGGGGACGGCTGGTATCTCTATGTTCCTGTGATGGCCTGGACCCAGTGGTCGGCAGACCCGGTCCACAGTGTATGGGTATCTGGCTACAACACCGGCTCGGCCATCACGGTGGACTATACCAAGACCAACCTGGCTGACTATCTGGCGGGGGATACCGGGGGCATGACCCCTGCCGGTGACAGCGGACGGGTCTTTGAGGCCCAGTGGTACGGCTGGAACTACCGCTACTACTATGTGGAGGGGACAGAGGGCTGCTGGAGGATCACCATCCAGTGGCAGGACGACGCCATTACCGACTACCCCTACATCGCCATTGAGCCCCAGGTGATGGCCCTTATGGCGGAGAGCTTCACCCCGGACAGCCGGATCACCCTGTCGGGACAAGGGCTGGCGATGGAGTCTGTGCTGAAGAATGCCAGCGGACTGACCAGCCGTCTGGTGTGGGTAGATGGAAACCAGGAGACCGAGCTGGCCCGCACCGGAGCTGAGACCGAGGCGATGGGAGCAGCGGCAGCCAGGCTGGTGCCCATTAAGGACCCGGAGTCTTATATGGACGCTGACGGCGGGCTGTGCCTGTACCTGAATGGTCCGGGGAATTCCCATATCAGCGTCTACGCCATCCAGTCCCAGCCCTATACGGTGCTGCTGCGCTATGTGGGAGATATGGTCAACGAATCGGCCATCGTGGAGGACCCGCAGCTCTATCTCTACCTGATGGCCGCCGGGGAGAACACCAATGTGGAGCTCTACGACCTGGACGACGATGGATTCCAGGAGGCACTAGTCTGGCCTGCGGATGAAGAAAGAAAGCTGATGATCTATGACTATTACGAGGATGAGCTCCACAAGATTGACGTGGCCTGGGAACTGGGCGCGGACTTTGCCGACTCCACGACCCTCATCGGCAATATCCAGCGGGAATACAGCGATTTGGTGCTGGCCAGAGTGGATGGAGAAGAGGGCGTATACCAGTACAAGGACGGAACGCTGACCTATGTCTGCACCCTGGAGGAGGCGCTGCTGAAAACATGATGGTAACAGAGAGGGTTCACCGGCTGTGGCTGGAGGATGAGGCCCGCATCGTCTCCTTCCACCCCATGGAGGGCTGGCGGCTGCTGGACTTTTGGGATCACAGGCATTTCATGGGCTTTCTCCAGAATTTGCAGCAAAAGGGCTACCGATTTCAATGATAAAAGGGGACCTGCCATGAGGCAGGTCCCCTTTTGCTGTCTGTCAATCCAAAGAAATATGGCTGCGGATGCGCTGAATGATCATCTCCATGGCCACCTGGTTGCGGCCGCCCTCGGGTACGATCAGGTCGGCGTACCGCTTGGAGGGCTCCACAAACTGCTCGTGCATGGGCTTGACGGTGGTGAGGTACTGCTGCACCACCGAGTCCAGGGAGCGGCCCCGCTGTTTTACGTCCCGCATGATGCGGCGGAGGATACGCACGTCGGCGTCGGTGTCCACAAAGAGCTTGATGTCCATCCGCTCTCGCAGGGCGGGCTCCACGAAGATGAGGATGCCCTCCACCAGGATGACTTTGGCGGGGCGGACCTCCACCGTCTCGGCGGCCCGGTTGTGCATGGTATAGTCGTAGGTGGGGCTGTACACCGTCTCCCCCCGGCGCAGAGCGTCCAGATCTTCCACCAGACGCTGGGTATCGAAGGCGTCCGGGTGGTCATAGTTCAGCTTGCACCGCTCCTCATAGGGCATCTCGTCGTGCTGCTTGTAGTAGTTGTCGTGGTAGAGGATGGAGACCGCGTCCCCAAAGCGCTCCTTCAGACCCAGAGTCAGGGTGGTTTTGCCCGAGCCGGTGCCCCCGGCGATGCCGATGATCATGGTGTCCATTGCGTCCGCTCCCCCATTTTTTTATTTAGTATAGCATAATCCCCCCGGATGCTACAAGACATCCGGGGGGATTTCTCAGGTTTCCTCGTTCTCGAAGAGCAGCCGGTAGTCCCCCTCTTCATGGAGGTAGACCGCCTCCAGATCCTCATCGGCCCAGGCGTGGTCGAAGGGAAGGGAGAACTTCACGCAGGTGCCGCAGGAGGCGGACAGCTTGCGGGGCACCGGCATCATCACCGCGTTGTCTCCCAGGGCTTTCAGCTTCTTGTGGAAGGTGAGGGCCCCGAAGTGGGTGTGGAAGGTGGCGATGTGCTCCTTACTTGGTGATGGTGAGTTCATAGTCCTCCCCCACCTCTTTCCAGGTCACCTGGTAGCCATTGTTGGTGGCAAACCGGCGCACGTTCTGGAGAGGAGTCTCACTGTCCACCAGCACCACCAGGGGGGTGCCGTTTTGCAGGGCCTTCTTGGTCATGAGCACCGGCTCAGGACAGGAGTAGCCTCTGGCGTCCACTTGATTCATACCGTTCACCTCACGCTTTCTTGGTATTGCCCGCGCCGATGGCGCAGACCAGGACCAGACCGATGATGACGGCCACCTTGCCGGCAAAGCTGGGGCCGTCGGTGGAGGAGGCCAGGCCGAAGTTATGGCAGAAGGCGGCGCCCACCACCATGCCCAGCACGGCCACGGAGGAGTCGCTGTTGCCGCTGCCGGAGAGGATGAGCTGACGCAGGGGGCAGCCGCCCAGCAGCACGGAGCCCAGACCCACCAGCACCATGCCCAGCAGGTTCCACAGCCCGTCGGTGTGGGCCACGGCCTGACCGGCGAAGCCGGGGTTAAAGCCGCCCTTGAGGCCCATGCCGCCCACGATCAGGTTGCCCACCAGCACGGCCACGAAGATGGCCACGAAGCCCATCAGCAGGTGGAAGTCCTTCAGCATCATGGCGTCCCGGATGCCGCCGGCCATGCACAGACGGCTGCGCTGGGCGATGGCGCCCACCACCAGACCGGCGATGAGGGCGGCGGCGATGGGAGCCCGCATGGAGCCGGGGCCCTCAGTGGAGAAGAAGATGAAGGCGGGAGCGGCGATCACCAGGATGAGCAGGCCCACGTTGACGGCGGGCATGAGCACACCCTCAATCTTGGGCTGAGGCTGGGACTTCTTGAGGGAGAAGCCTGCCTTCAGGAACAGGGTGCCCACGAAGATGCCGATGATGAAGCCAATGAGGCCCAGGATGGCGTTTCCGTCGCCGCCGCCCAGGCGGATGACCATCCGCAGGGGGCAGCCCAGGAACATGAGGGCGCCCACCATGACGCAGAAGCCCAGCACGAACCGGGTCATGGGGGAGGAGCCGCCCCGCACCTTGAACTCCTTGCCTGCCAGGGCCATGATCATGGCGCCCAGCACCAGGCCAATGATCTCGGGCCGGATGTACTGCACAATGGCGGCCCGGTGCATCCCCACGCCGCCGGCGATGTCCCGCAGGAAGCAGGCGATACAGAAGCCCATGTTTACCGGGTTGCCCAGAGCAACCAGCACCACCGAGGCGATGCCTACCACCAGTCCGGCCAGAATAACCGGCAGGTGTCCTTTGAGCTTTGTCACACACAACACCTCTCTAACTTTTTTTCAGGAAAGCAAACAAACTTTCTCTCAAGCAGATTATAGCGCCGGGGTACAAAAATTTGAAATACGAATTTTCCATAAATGAAATGAAAGATATAGAAAAAATCAATAAAGAGAGGTATAATGGGAAAACGCACAAAGGGCTGCCGCACAACGTGCGGCAGCCCTTTTGTCTGCTTATGGCTTGATGTGGACCAGCTTTTCCCCTCTGGGACGCACCGCGCCCACGGCCACGGCGGGCACCCCGGCGTCCATCATCCGGCCCATGAGGGCGTGGAGCTGGCGCTCGGGTACGCTGAACAGCAGGCCTCCGGCGGTCTGGGGGTCGTAGAGACAGTCCAGCACCTCCCGGGGAACGGCGGAGTCCTCCAGGGTGTCGCCGGCGGTAAAGTCCATGTTGCGGTAGGCGCCGGCGGGGATGATGCCGTCCCGTGCCAGCTCAAGAGCCTTGGGCACGATGGGCACCTTGCCCGCCCACAGTTCCATGGTGGTACCGCTGCCCTCCGCCATTTCCTTCACATGGCCCACCAGGCCGAAGCCGGTGACGTCGGTGCAGGCGCTGAGGGAAATAGACCCAACCGCCTGGGCGGCGTACTTATTGAGGGTGGTCATCAGTTCCACCATCTGCTTGTAGTCGGCCTCTTCCAGCAGCTCGGCCTTGGCGGCGGTGGACAGCACACCGGTGCCCAGCGCCTTGGTCAGCACCAGGATATCCCCCACCTTTGCCCCGCTGTTGGTGAGGATGCGGCGGGGATGGACCAGCCCGGTGACGCACAGGCCGTACTTGGGCTCCTGATCTTCAATACTGTGGCCGCCGGCGATGACCGCCCCGGCCTCAGTTACCTTGGAAGCGCCCCCTGCCAGAATATCTCCCACCGCCTCCACCGGCAGGCAGGAGGGGAAGGCCAGCAGATTCATGGCCAGCCGGGGCTCGCCCCCCATGGCGTACACGTCGGAGAGGGCGTTGGTGGCGGCGATCTGCCCGAAGGTATAGGGGTCGTCCACCACCGGAGGGAAGAAGTCCACCGTCTGGATCATAGCCACGTCGGGACTGACCTTGTAGACGGCGGCGTCGTCGCTGGAGTCATAACCCACCAGCAGGTTGGGGTCCGCCGCTTTGGGCAGGCCCGCCAATACATTCCTTAGGACACCCGGCCCTATTTTGGCCCCTCACCCACCGGCCGTGGTCATGGCGGTCAGGCGCAGCTTCTCATACGGCATCTCATCACCCCCTGAATGTTTGTTAGCAACAGTGTATCTTATTTCAACGAAAAAAGCAATCGGAGGCTTACCATGCAATTCAAACAACTGGAGGCATTTTTACAGGTGGCGCGCCAGCGCAGCTTTTCCAAGGCGGCGGAGGCCCTCTATCTCACCCAGCCTACCGTCAGCGCCCATGTAGCCGCTCTGGAGGACGAGCTGGGGACCCAGCTGGTGGTGCGCTCCACCCGGGAACTGCGGCTCACCGCCGCCGGGCGGGTGCTCAGCCGGTACGCCGCCGAGATTTTGGGCCTGTGCCAGCGGGCGGCCCAGGATGTGCGCACCGCCGCCTCCTCCATCTCGGGGACTTTGTCGGTGGCGGCCTCCACCGTGCCCTCTCAGTACCTGCTGCCCCAGATTCTGCCCCTGCTGCGCCAGCGCTACCCCGACGTGTTTTTCCAGGTCCGGCAGGGGGACAGCGGCCAGGTGGTCCAGTGGATGGTGGAAAATGGGGCGGAGCTGGGGCTGGTGGGGGCTCCGGTCCAGCGAGCGGGACTGCTGTGCGTCCCCTTCTTCGCGGAACAGCTGGTGATTGCCACCCCCAACACCCCGGAGTATCAGGCCCTGGGAGGCCAGATGACGCCGGAGATCCTGAGACACGCCCCCTTCCTGATGCGGGAGCCCGGCTCCGGTACCCGCAAGCAGGCCGAGCAGTATCTCAAGGGCATCGGCCTGGAGGTAAAGAGCCTGACCATGGCCGCCCAGCTGGAGAGCACCGAGAGTATCCTCCAGGGGGTGAAGAACGGCTTGGGCATCTCCATCCTGTCGGGCTGCGCCGCCAAAGAGGCGGCTCAGGAGGGCAAAATCCTGGTGTTTGCCCCGGAGAGTCCCCTGCTGGAGCGGCAGTTCTATTTGCTCTACCGGCGCTCCAGCCCCCTGTCCCCGGCGGCGGCCATGCTGGTGGAGGAATTACTCTACTTTTACCGGGACAAGATGTGACCGGCGCACCGTCCAACCTGCCCACGCATACCCTGAGAGTGAGAAACTTACTCTTGGAGGGTCTTTTTATGGAAGCAGAGGCAAGGATCTGTTATTACTTAGGGGCCAATGCCCCCACCGGCTTTTATTCCCTTTACGATCAGATGCTGGACCCGGAGAAGGCCCGGGACATCCGCATTTTGAAGGGCGGGCCGGGCTGCGGCAAATCCACCCTGATGAAGCAGGTGGGGCGGGCCATGGAGGAGGCGGGCCATTCGGTGGAGTACATCTACTGCTCCGGCGATCCCGACTCCCTGGATGCGGTCATCATCCCCGCCCTGGGTGCGGCGGTGGTGGACGGCACTGCCCCCCATGTGGTGGAGCCCAAATATCCCGGCCTGGTGGAGAGCTATGTGGATCTGGGGGCCTGCTATGACCGGGCCGCCCTTCAGGCGGTGGGGACTGAACTGAAAGGGTGCATGAAGGGCTATAAGGCCTGCTACGCCCGGGCCTACCGCTGCCTCACCGCCGCCGCCCAGCTGGAGGAGGACGGGCGGGCCCTGCTGCTCACCCCTGCCCTGGAGGCCAAGATGGCCAAGCGGGCCAAGGGCATCCTGTCCCGGGAACTGAAGCGGGAAGGGGAGCAGGCGGGCCGGTCGGTTCAGCGGTTTTTGGGGGCGGTGACCTGGCAGGGGGTGCTGCGGGAGTACGGCACGGTGGAAGCCCAGTGCAGCAGGGTATATGAGTTGAGCGATACCTATGGCCTGGCCCACACCATGCTCACCTGCCTGGCCGCCGGGGCCATGGCAGCGGGCCACGATGTGGTGGCCTGCCCCGATCCCATGTTCCCAGACCGGATGGCCCATCTGATTGTCCCCGATCTGTCTCTGGCCTTTGTGAGCACCACCCCCGAGCAGCCCTGGCCCCGCCGGCCCTACCGCCGTATCCGGCTGGAGGCCATGGTGGACACCGAACTGCTACGGCGCAGCCGGGCCCGGCTGCGCTTTGCCCGGAAGGTGACTGCCGCCCTCATGGAGGAGGCGGTGGACGCCCTGGCTCAGGCCAAGGCCATGCACGATGAGCTGGAGGCCATCTATAATCCCCATGTGGACTTTGACCGGGTACACGCTCGGGGGGAGGAGATCATAGAGAATTTTCTGGCCCTGGAGCAGGCGTAAAGAAGAGAAACGGCCGCCGAAAGGCGGCCGCTTCTCTTATGCAGACTGATTTTTCTGTGCCTGACTGCCAAAATAGAAGGCGATCACCACCGAGAAGATGGTGAGAAACTGATCGGCAGCCACCTTGCCGGTGATGGCCAGGTGGAGAAAGGCAATGGTCAAAATCAGGGTGACCAGATTTTGGACCTGCATAATGCAGTGCAGGATCTGCTTCACGGTGAGCACCTCACAAAAAAGGATCGCGGAGCGTGGCTCCGCGATCCATTCTATGCAAGATTCAGCCCTTCAGCAGCAGGTCCAGCTCCTCCAGGGCACTGTCCAGCAGCTTGCTTACCGGCATATCTTCTACGCCGGCCACGATGTTGTCGCACTGATTCATGGGAACCAGGATCTTTTTGGCGGGCGACTGGCCCACCGCCACCGCCATAGCCGGGGAGATCTCTCCCAGCAGGGCGTCGGCAATGACAATGCCCAGAGGGCCCAGGATCACGTCCGCCCGGCGGCAAGCTACCAGCAGGGCGTTCTCCCCAGTGGCGCCCTGAGAGGCGCCGCCTTTTAACATGGCCGCCGTGGCCAGGCTGTTGGTGCCTACGGCAAAGACCTGCAATTTGGGGTGACGGGCCATAATGCCCCGCACCAGCTGCTGGCCGATCCGGCCGCCCTGGCCGTCCACTACCAGAAGTTCCATGGCCGTCCCTCCGTCTTACAGCAGGATGACGCCGGCGTCCTGGCAGGCCTGGATGGTCTGCTCATCCCAGACGCTGGCCTGGACTTCGCCGATGTGGGCCTTGCCCAGCAGCAGCATACACAGCCGGGACTGGCCGATACCGCCGCCGATGGTCAGGGGCAGCTTGCCCTCCAGCAGCATCTTGTGGAAGGGCAGCTCCCGGCGGCTGTCGCAGCCGGCGATGGTGAGCTGGCGGTCCATGGCGGCGGGGTCCACCCGGATGCCCATGGAGGACACCTCAAAGGCCCGCTCCAGCACCGGGTTCCACACCAAAATATCGCCGTTCAGGTTCCAGTCGTCGTAGTCGGGGGCACGACCGTCGTGGGGCTTACCCGACTTGAGGGCGCCGCCGATGCCCATGAGGAAGGTGGTGGGATGCTCCTTGACCCAGGCGTCCTCCCGCTCCTTGGGGGACAGGTCGGGCCAGCGGTCCTCCAGTTCCTGGGTGGTGACAAAGGACACGTCGGTGTCCAGGGGGGGCAGCGCGGTGAGCTGGGGGAACACCGAGCGCAGGGTGGACTGGGTCTCCGCCATGGCCTTCACGATGGTGGACACGGTGGCCTTCAGATAATCCACCGTCCGGTCCCGGGGGGCAATGACCTTCTCCCAGTCCCACTGGTCCACATACACCGAGTGGAGGTTATCCAGCTCCTCGTCCCGGCGGATGGCGTTCATGTCGGTGTACAGGCCCTCGCCCACCGAGAACTGATAGCGGTACAGGGCCATGCGCTTCCACTTGGCCAGGGAGTGGACCACCTGGGCGTCCCGGCCGGCATCGGGGATGTCGAAGGACACGGGGCGCTCCACCCCGTTCAGGTCATCGTTCAGGCCGGTGGAGGCCTCCACAAACAGAGGGGCGGACACCCGGCGCAGGTGGAGGGCGCCGCCCAGCGTGTCCTCAAAAAGACGCTTGAGCAGGCCGATGGCCTTCTGGGTATCATACAGATTCAGACAGGGGGCGTACCCCTGGGGGATCACGGTTTGCAGCATGGCGCAGCACTCCTTTTCACACAGATGGATACAATGTAACACATTATACAGGAAAAGCGAACAGGACACAAGCCCTCAACGGTGCTCCAGCCACAGCTTTTGCCGGGCCCGGAGCACAAAGAAGAAGATCCGCACGATCCAGTCTCCCACCATGGCGATCCACACGCCGATGACCCCCAGGCCAAAGTGGTCCCCCAGGATGTAGCTGCATCCCAGCCGCACCAGCAGCATGGAGCAGATGGAGATGACCATGGGCACCTTCACGTCGCCGGTGGCCCGCAGGGCGTTGGGCATGGTGAAGGCCATGGGCCAGAAGAGCATGGCGCAGCCGTTGTGGATGAAGATGAGCACCGTGGCATACCACTGGGTCTCAGGTGTAAGACTGTACAGCATGAGGATCAGGGGCAGGCCCAGCAGCAGAATGCCGTTGAGGACCCAGGTAAAGAGGTAGGTCATTTTCACCAGTCTGACGGTGTAGGCGCGGACCTGATCCCAGGCCTCGGCCCCCACGCACTGGCCCACCACCGTGATAAGGGCCAGGCCCATGGCGGTGCCGGGGATGACACCGAAGTTGTCAATGTTGTTGGCCACCGCGTTGGCGGCGGTCTGGGCGGTGCCGAAGGTGGAGATCAGGCTCACCAGCAGCACCCGGCCCAGCTGGAAGAAGCAGTTCTCCAGCCCGTTGGGCACGCCGATGCGGAGGATGCGGCCCATCATGTTCGGCTCAAACCGGAACTTGAGCAGGCCGGACACCCGCACCGGATTGTGGCGGCTGTGGAGGAGCACCAGCATAATGCCGGCGGCCACGATGCGGGAGAACAGGGAGGACAGAGCCACGCCGTCCACACCCCGGTGAAAGACAAATACAAAGATGGCATTGCCCACCACGTTCTGTCCGTTCATCCAGGCGGAGACGTACATGGAGGCCTTGGAGTTGCCCATGGACCGCAGCAGGGCGGCGCAACCGTTGTACAGGGCGATGAAGGGGTAGGACAGGGCGGAGATGATGAAATAGGTCACCGCACCCTCCATGACGGCGGGCTCCACCTGGCCGAAGAGCAGCCCCAGCAGGGGACGGCACAGGGTCAGGGACAGGGCCATGATGATGAGGGCGGCGGCGGTGACGATGTACATCAGCTGATTGGCGGCCCGGTTGGCCCGGTCCAGGTTTTCCGCCCCGATGGACTGGGCACACACTACCGCCCCGCCGGTGGCCAGGGCGGAAAAGACGTTGATGATGAGCACGTTGATCAGGTCCACCAGCGCCACGCTGGACACGGCGGCCTCACCGGCGGAGGACACCATCATGATGTCGGCCATGCCCACCATGACGGCCAGGAACTGCTCGATGATCAGGGGAATGATGAGTTTTTTCAGGGCTTGCTTGTTAAACACGGGGGTTCCCTCTCTCTGGTTGGGTTACATACCAAAAAAGTATACTACCGGCGGCAACAGGGCCGCAATGGGCAAAACCCACAGGATTGCGGGGGATATGCCGCTTGCCTTTTCGCCGGATTGGAGGTATAATTTTCTGCGAAATTGGATCAAAAGTATAAGGAGGAGACCATGGAAAAGATTCAGATGACCACCCCCCTGGTGGAGATGGACGGCGACGAAATGACCCGGGTGCTGTGGCAGCAGATCAAGGACGAGCTGCTCCTGCCCTTTATCGACCTGAAAACCGAGTATTACGACCTGGGCCTGCCCTACCGGGAGCAGACCGGCGACCAGGTGACCGTGGACTCCGCCGAGGCCACCAAGAAGTACGGCGTGGCGGTGAAGTGCGCCACCATCACCCCCAACGCCCAGCGTGTGGAGGAGTATAAGCTCTCCCAGATGTGGAAGTCCCCCAACGGCACCATCCGTGCTATCCTGGACGGCACTGTGTTCCGTGCCCCCATCATGGTCAAGGGCATCTCCCCGGTGGTCAAGACCTGGAAGAAGCCCATCACCATCGCCCGTCACGCCTACGGCGACGTGTATAAGTCCACCGAGTACCGTGTGCCCGGCCCCGGCAAGGCCGAGCTGGTGTTCACCGGCGAGGACGGCAAGGAGCAGTTCCGCCAGACCATCTATGACTTCGAGTGCGGCGGCGTGCTCCAGGGCCAGTACAACAAGGACAGCTCCATCTCCTCCTTTGCCCGCTCCTGCTTCCAGTACGCCATCGATACCAAGCAGGACCTGTGGTTTGCCACCAAGGACACCATCTCCAAGAAGTATGACCACACCTTCAAGGACATCTTCCAGGAGATCTTTGACGCCGAGTACAAGGCCAAGTTTGACGAGCTGGGCATTGAGTACTTCTACACCCTCATTGACGACGCCGTGGCCCGTGTGGTTCGGTCCCAGGGCGGCTTTATCTGGGCCTGCAAGAACTACGACGGCGACGTGATGAGCGACATGGTGTCCACCGCCTTCGGTTCCCTGGCCATGATGACCTCCGTGCTGGTGAGCCCCGACGGCAAGTACGAGTACGAGGCCGCCCACGGTACCGTCACCCGCCACTATTACAAGTACCTGAAGGGGGAGGAGACCTCCACCAACCCGGTGGCCACCCTCTTCGCCTGGAGCGGCGCCCTCCGCAAGCGGGGCGAGCTGGACGGCATCCAGGCTCTGGTGGACTTTGCCGACAAGCTGGAGAAGGCCACCATCGACACCATCGAGGGCGGCGTCATGACCCGGGACCTGGTGGGCCTGTGGGAGGGTGAGACCCCCGCTCAGGGCGTCAACTCCCTGGACTTCCTGAAGGCCATCCGGGCTAAGCTGGAGGCCAGCCTGTAACAGCCAAAGAGCAACTCTGACCAACAGGGGCAGCGGAGCGGCGGTCTGCCGTGCCGCTGCCCTTCTTTGATCCGGGAAGAAAGGAGGATCTCCATGAAAAAGCAGCTTCTGGCGGGAGCTCTGTCCCTGGCCCTCCTGGCCGGGCTGGTACCGGCGGCGGGGGCGGATTCCACCCAACAGGCCCAACAGGCGGCGGAGCACCTGTACTGCCTGGGCCTGCTGGACGGCGCGGGTACCGGCAGCGACGGGATGCCCAACTTCAACCTGGGGGGCACTATGACCCGGGGGGAGGCCATCACCATGGTGGTGCGGCTCACCGGCGGAAAGGAGGCCGCCCTCACCGGCGGAAGCACCCACCCCTTCACCGATGTGGACGGCTGGGGGGAGCCCTATGTGGCCTACGCCTATGCAAACGGTATCACCACCGGGGTGAGCGATACGACCTTCGGCTTCCACAGTACCATCACTCAGGAGGAATACCTGACCCTGCTGCTGCGGGCCATGGACTATACCGATGTGGACTGGCGTGATCCCTATGCCGCCGCCGACCGGCTGGGCCTGCGGGAAGGGGAGGACTATGTCCGGGACCAGACCTTCCAGCGCAGTGATATGGTCCTGCTGTCCGACCGGATGCTGGAGGTAACGCTGGCGGGAGAGGAGGTCACCCTCTATGAAAAGCTGGATCTCCAGGGCGCGCTGGAGCGGCGGGAACTGCCTGTCCCCAAGCTGCAGCCCGGGCCTACCGTAACGGTGGAGAGCACCTTTGCAGTCAGCAGCGTGGAGGATATGATCCGCCGGATGGCAGTCCAGGTGGATGCCCGCAACACTGCCCTCACCATCTACACCCCGGTGGGGCAGGAGGGGGCGTACAGCCAGGCCCTGCTTACCGAGGATACCATCGACCGCTTCCCGGACGTGGATTCCATGGCCACCCGGTATTATCCCGATCAGGGCTACTTCACCGTGGAGATCCGCTACCGGGACTCCGCCCGGGTGATGGCCTATGTGGAGGGAAAGACGGATCACCTGTCCGCCCAGGACATGGCCCTCTACGAGGAGACGGTGCGGGTCCACGACAGTCTGGTGGACAGCACCATGAGCCAGTATGAACGGGTGAAGGCCTTCCACGACTACCTGTGCGACACCGTCACCTATCGAAAGACCGGGCCGGAGAGCCACACCGCCTACGGCGCGCTGGTGAACCACGCCGCCGTGTGCCAGGGGTATACCCAGGCCATGGACCTGCTGTGTTTCCTCAGCGGCATCGACTGCGAGCATATCTTCGGTCAGGCCACCGCCAACGGCGTGACGGAATATCACGCCTGGGTGCGGGTGAACATCGACGGGAACTGGTACAATGTGGACCCCACCTGGGACGATCAGGTGACCTATATCTCCTACGACTATTTTCTGGTGTCCGACGGGCATATGGACGGCCATATCTGGACCGCCTACCCCAACTGGCCCGTCTGCCCCGGCGACTATCCCCGACCCTGAGGGCACGGTGGAAAACTGTGCCTTGACAAGTGAAAAGACCAGTGCTATGGTATAGCACAGAGTGAAGCTGAAAGAAGGCGTCACGAAGGGGTACACCACCGCGGGTGTAGTTCTTTCGTGACGCCTTTTTTGCGTTTGGAAGGAGGCAAATTATGCTGCAAGTCAACGGTCAGCCCATGGACCGGACAGGT
This sequence comes from Flavonifractor sp. An52, assembly GCF_002159385.1. Lineage (NCBI taxonomy): Bacteria > Bacillati > Bacillota > Clostridia > Eubacteriales > Oscillospiraceae > Flavonifractor > Flavonifractor sp. An52. The sequence continues at coordinate 6,016 of NZ_NFIB01000013.1, read as the reverse complement.
CTGCATACCGTGCAGGACCTGCTGGACAAGCAGGGCTGGAAGGCCGCCCAGGTGGCGGTGGAGCACAACGGCGCCATTCTCCGCCGGGAGGACTTTTCCACAACCGCCCTGTCTGATGGGGACAAGCTGGAGGTAGTGCGGTTCGTGGGGGGAGGCTGACCCATGGACCGGGAAACGCTGGAACAGGCCCTCATCGCCCGCCACGGGGCGGAGAATCAGAAAAAATTTGCCGCCGCCTCGGTGGGCATCGCGGGCCTGGGGGGCCTGGGCTCCCACATTGCCGTCCACCTGGCCCGGCTGGGAGTGGGGCGGCTGGTGCTGGCCGACTTCGACCGGGTGGACGTGACCAACCTCCACCGGCAGCACTATTTCATTCCCCATCTGGGGCGGTACAAGACCGAGGCCCTGGCGGAGCAGCTCAGGGGGATCAACCCCTGGCTGGACTATGAGATCCACACCTGTAAAGTGACGGCGGACAACGCCTGCACCCTGTTTCAGGGCTGCCAGGTGGTGTGCGAGGCCTTCGACCAGGCCGACCAGAAGGCCATGCTGGTGCAGACGGTACTCACCGGCCTGCCGGACACCCTGCTGGTAGCCGGCTCCGGCATGGCGGGAAGCGGCTCGGCCAACGCCATCCACACCCGCAAGGCCATGGGCCGCCTCTGGCTCTGCGGCGACGGGGAGAGCGATATCTCCCAGGGTCAGGGGCTTATGGCCCCACGGGTGGCGGTATGCGCGGCACACCAGGCCACCATGGTCATGCGGCTGCTGCTGGGACAAATGGAACCGTAAAACATCAAAGAAAGGAACGAACAACTATGGCAGATCAACTGATTTTGGGCGGACACGCCTTTACCTCCCGGTTCATTCTGGGCTCGGGCAAATATTCTCTGGACCTGATCCGGGCGGCGGTGGAGCACGCCGGGGCCCAGATCATCACCCTGGCCCTTCGCCGGGCCAACTCGGACACCGACAGCATTCTGGATCATATCCCGGAGGGGGTCACCCTGCTGCCCAACACCTCCGGCGCCCGCAACGCCGACGAGGCGGTGCGGATCGCCCGGCTGGCCCGGGCCTGCGGCTGCGGCGACTTTGTGAAGATCGAGATCATGCGGGACAGCAAGTATCTGCTGCCCGACAACTACGAGACCATCAAGGCCACCGAGATCCTGGCCAAGGAGGGCTTTGTGGTCATGCCCTATATGTACCCCGACCTGAACGTGGCCCGGGATCTGGTGGACGCGGGGGCGGCCTGCGTCATGCCTCTGGGCGCTCCCATTGGCTCCAACAAGGGACTGGCTACCAAAGAATTCATCCGCATTCTCATCGACGAGATCGATTTGCCCGTCATTGTGGACGCCGGCATCGGCCGGCCCTCCCAGGCCTGCGAGGCCATGGAGATGGGCGCCGCTGCCGTGATGGCCAACACCGCCATTGCCACCGCCGGGGACATCGCCGCCATGGCGGGGGCCTTCAAATCCGCCATCGAGGCGGGCCGGGCCGCCTATCTGGCCGGGCTGGGCCGGGTGCTGGACCACGGGGCGGCAGCTTCCTCCCCCCTCACCGGATTTCTGGCGGACTGAGAGGAGGAAGAGACATGGATCAGCCTATGGAAGGCATTACCGTGGTGGAGGTCAAGGACAAGATTGACCACATGACCTATCTGCCCGGCATGGAACAGATCGACCCCACCGTCCGACTCCAGGTGACGGCGGCCCGGGACGGCTATGACGAGACTATTTACACCGCCAAGGACGTGCGGGCCGCCCTGGACGCCGATGTGCGTACCCCGGAGCACTTTGCCGCCCTGCTGTCCCCGGCGGCCGAGCCCTTCCTGGAGAAGATGGCCCAAAAGGCCCGGATGGAAAAGCGGCGGTACTTCGGCGACAACGTGTACCTCTTTACCCCCATCTACATCTCCAACTACTGCGAGAACTACTGCATCTACTGCGGCTTCAACTGCCACAACAAGATCCGCCGGGCCAAGCTGGACATGGCGGGCATTGAGGCGGAAATGGCCGCCATTGCCAAAACCGGCCTTGAGGAGATTTTGATCCTCACCGGTGAGAGCCGGAAGATGAGCGACGTGCAGTACATCGGTGAGGCCTGCAAGATCGCCCGGAAGTATTTTAAAATGGTGGGCATCGAGGTCTATCCCATGAACTCCGATGAGTACGCCTACCTCCACCAGTGCGGGGTGGACTATGTGACGGTGTTTCAGGAGACCTACCATGCCGATCGGTATGAGCAGCTCCATCTGGCGGGCCACAAGCGGATCTTCCCCTACCGCATGGAGGCCCAGGAGCGGGCCCTCATGGGCGGGATGCGGGGGGTGGCCTTCGCCGCCCTGCTGGGACTGGACGACTTCCGGAGGGACGCCTTCGCCACCGGGATGCACGCCTGGCTCCTCCAGCGCAAGTATCCCCACGCCGAGATCTCCTTCTCCTGCCCCCGGCTGCGGCCCATCGTCAACAACGACAAGATCAACCCCAAGGACGTTCACGAGCGGCAGCTGCTCCAGGTCATGTGTGCCTACCGCCTGTTCATGCCCTTTGCCGGCATGACCATCTCCACCCGGGAGCGAGCGGGCTTCCGGGACCGGGTCATCGACATTGCCGCCACCAAGATTTCCGCCGGGGTATCCACCGGCATCGGCGGCCACTCCGGCGAGGAGGAGGGGGACGACCAGTTTGAGATCGCCGACAACCGGGACGTGGAACAGGTGGCCCAGGCCATCCGGGACCAGGGCCTCCAGCCGGTGATGAACGACTATGTCTATGTTTGAACTGGTGTGCGTGACCCACCGGGGATTGTGTGCCGACGACCTGCCCCAGCGGGTGGCCGTCCTGTGCCGGGGCGGCGTGAGCAAAGTCATCCTGCGGGAGAAGGATCTGCCTGAGGAGGAATATGAGGCCCTGGCCCGGCAGGTGCTGGCCGCCGGGGGAGACAAGGTGGTGCTCCACCATTTTCCCCGGGTGTGTCAAAGGTTGGGCGTGCCCCGGCTCCACCTGTCCCTGGGGCAGCTGGAGGCCGATCCTGCCCTGCGGGAGCAGGTGAAGCTGCTGGGTGTGTCCATCCATGCCCCTGAGGAGGCCGTCCGGGCCCAGAAGCTGGGGGCGGACTATGTGACGGCGGGCCACGTCTTTGCCACCGACTGCAAAAAGGGTCTGCCCGGCCGGGGGCTTCCCTGGCTGGAGGGGGTGGTGAAAGCGGTGTCCATCCCGGTGTATGCCATCGGCGGCATTGCTCCGGACAATCTGGCTGCCGTGGCCCGAACCGGGGCGGCGGGAGCCTGCTTCATGAGCGCTTTTATGGCTTGTCCAGACCCGCAGACCTATGTGGAAGGACTGCGGCAAATAACAGATTGAACGCAAAAGGCGCGGGACTACCCGCGCCTTTTTTATTGCCTCCATATTCGGAAGATGTTTCTAGCCAAGGAATACCTTGACAGAGTTAGCGGGGGTGAGTAAACTGGAAATGACATCCGTCGAATTCCCCCGAAATGGGGGCGCGGACGAGAGAGGAAGATGGGTATGTTTTGTTATCGATGCGGCGCCCAGCTGACCGGAACAGAAAAATTCTGCGGGCACTGCGGTGCACCGCTGGAAGAGGCCTTGAAGTCTGTGGGCCAGGACCAGACCTCGCCGCCTCAGGATCAGACTCCTCCGGCAGCGGAGCAGCCGGTTCATGAGCCGGAGCCCGCTCCTGTGGAGGAACAGCCTGTCCAGCAGCCTACGGCGCAAGAGCCGGGTCCTGCTCCGGCGCAGGAGCCCCCCATACAGGAGCCGGGAACCCCGCCCGGATGGGGTGTGCCTCCTACCCAACCGCCCCAGCCGGGGCCTGTTTATGCGCCCGGACCCGGCGGACCTGGGAATGGTCAGCCCTCCGCCCCCAAGGGCGGCAAAAAGAAGTGGCTGCTGCCCGTCGTCATTGTGGCGGCCCTGGCGGTGGGCATAGGCGGCTTTTTGCTGTACCGGAATATCAGCACCAATCAGGCCTATCAGCAGGCGGTGGAGCAGGGACGGGCCGCCCTGAACCGGGGCAGCTACGCCCAGGCGGTGGAGTATTATGAGCAGGCCCGGAATCTGCGGGGCCTGGAGAACGCCGACCGGCTGGCCCTGGCGGAGGCCTATCTGGCCCAGGACAACCGGACAGCGGCGGCCCGGCTGCTGGAGGAGGGCCCTCTCCAGGAGGGGGACGAGCAGTATGCCCTCTACCAGAAGCTGTATGCCATGTGCATTCTCTCCCCTGAAGTGGACGATGTGGACACCGACAACTTCCCGGTGGTCACCCTGAAGCTGGACTGCGATCAGCCCTTCCCTCTGGAACTGTCCGAGGTGGGTATCCGGGAGGATGGCCAGGACTGTGAGGTGCAGGAGGTGACCCAGGAGGATGGCCAGGTGGAGATCACCTACCTGACCTTTGACGCCGAGTACAGCGAGGAGCACCGCCAGCCTGTACTCACCTTCTCGGTGGACGGCATCTCCATGGAGCGGGAAGGAGACTACTATACCCCCTACTTTGTGCCCGCCCGGCTGCGTCTGGTGTCCACCGACGTCAGCGAATATCCTGTGGTCCGGGCCTATTTCCAGGTGGTGGACGACTACAGCGGCGAGACGGTGGAGGGCCTGGATTCCAACGCCTTCCGCATCATGGAGCGGGTGGAAGGCGGCGAGTATCTGGCTCGTGAGGTCAAGTCGGTGCTTCCTCTGGAGGGCAACGACGGCCTGAAGATCGATCTGGTGGCTGACAAGAGCGACAGCATCACCGAGTACGACATGGGCAAGATCAAGACCGTTATGACCGAGTTTGTGCAGGAGCTGGACTTCGCCCTGGGCGACCGGGCGGAGGTGCTGGCCTTTGACTCCATCGTGCAGCAGATGTGCTACTACACCGACGACGTGGGCCTCTTGGTCAACGGCATCAACAATATGTCCACCGACGGCCTCACCGCCTTCTATGACGCGGTGTACGACGGTGTGACCAACGCCACCCTTCAGGGCGGCGCCCGCTGCGTCATCGCCTTTACCGACGGCATGGACAACCGCAGCCGCCACACCCCTGAGGAGCTCATCCGCTACGCTAACACCCAGCAGACCCCGGTGTACATCATCGGCGTAGGCAACTCGGTGGAGACCAGCACCCTGCGCCATATTGCCGAGAGTACCGGCGGCCGCTACTGGTACATTGACGATCTCTACGACCTGGAGGCCATCTTCCAGCAGATCTATGACGAGCAGATGGACTACTATATCGTGGAGTACGAGAGCGACAGCGCCGCCGACAGCTACGCCACCCGTGACCTGCAGGTCAAAGTGTCCGGCCAGGGCTACCGGGGAGAGAGCGAACTGACCGTTACCCCGGTACGCAGCATCCGGGACGACGGCGGCGTGGGCGGCGGACACCGCTACGAGCTGTTCAAAGAGAGCCTGACCTGGGAGGAGGCCTCCCGCCGCTGCCAGGAGATGGGCGGCCATCTGGCCACCATTACCTCTCAAGAGGAGATGGACCAGATCACTGCCATGGCGGAGGCCCAGGACGTGAAGTATATCTGGCTGGGCGGCTACACCTCCTATGACGACGCCGGCAATGTGTTTGGCCACTGGGTTACCGGTGAGGCATTTAACTTCCAGGCTTGGTCTGCCAACGAGCCCTCCCGTCAGGACCAGGATGGCACCGAGGAGTGGTACATCATGCTGTGGAACATCAAGGCGGTGGGCGGCTGGTGCTGGAACGACCAGCGCAATGATCCGGTCTCTGCTGTGCCCACCATGGCCGACGGCATGGGATTTGTATGCGAATTTGAAGAGTAGGAGTATCGGCTGCCATGAAAGGAAAACGATGTGCCAAATCTTCAGGAGGGCGGATTGCTCTGGTGATTGTGCTCCTGGTTGTTGTGGCGGCAGCAGGCGGGATTGCCTGGTGGCTGCTGGGCTCCGGCGGTCCGGCCCCGGCGGCGGAGAGCGCCGCCCCGACTGCCTCCGTCCAGCCCACGCCTTCTCCCACCCCTGTGCCC